>JAFLSP010000016.1 GCA_022510885.1 Treponema sp.
GTCCCGCACGTCGTCTTGTGCGCGTATTATAGCACATTGCGCACGATTTGTCTTGCGGTTTGAAAAAATATCGCCGTGCAGGATTTTTTGGACAGACTGTCAGAATCTTTCAAATTATTCAGACAGCAAACAAAATTTTCAATCCGTTTAGTATATCATCAAAGAGAGTAGAGTTATCTTTTATATCACAATAAACCCATATATCTTCTCTTTTTACCATATCTCCCTCTTTTTTCTGAATTTTCTCTATCACTTTGAACAATTCATCTTGTCGCGCTTTTGAGAATTTCTTTCCTTCAAGCGCAACAAAACCGACTTGCCGTTCACCATTCCAATAAACCTTGGCATCTTCAAATTTGCTCGGCCAACTGTACTCTTTACTGCCATTTATTTCTAACCATTGCAGTTTCTTGTCAGGAAACGTTTTGCGAAACCTCTCCTCCATGACCTCACGGAGGGGCTCATTTCTGTTTCCCCAAAATTTTACAAAATCGTTCGCCGCATCAAATTTATCCTGGCTAGAATAAATTTCCTCAATGAGTTTCTTGTCCACAGAGCTCATATACGCTTTTCCTCCTAAATGCTCAAGCAGTATCTTGTATTGGTTTATATAGACCCTTGCAATATCGCAAGACTCTTTCACATTTTGACTTTGACTTCGTTCCTGCTCCTCCTGTAGTCGTTCGCAGAGTTTTGGTAGCAGGTTGTTTGCCAAACTCTTTTCGCCGTCCACCGCATACAGTTCTTTCAAAATTCCAGTCTTTTTGTCGTTCAGCATTTCTTTGTATTTTTTGAAACCCTTATCAAATTCCAGTGGCGGCTTTTTCTCCTTGTCGTCAATCAATGTCAGATATACGACCGTGTATGTTTTTATGCCCAACTCCTCGTCAACATATTTCATGTAGCGGACGAGCTGGTTATCCATGTCGGGCGCGTAGTTGATTTTGTTTTCGATGATAATTGCCTGCTCGTCATTTTTTATGAGCAGGTCGATGTACCCCTCTTTTTCTCTTTGCTGCCCGTCGTTGTCAGTCCAAGCGATTTTGCCAGTCGGCTGTTCCTTTATAACTACTATAATCCCAAAGTCTTTCGTACAGTCGAACCGGTTCTCTATGTCCAAAAACTTGACAAACTCCTCCAAAAAATACTTCCTGCCAATCTCCGGGGTATCGGGATTCAATATCGTGAAAAGAATATCGCTGTGCAAATTCTCTTTTTCTAAAAAATTCTTTTTTAGTTCATCGGAAATTTGCCTGCCATTGTATTTAATAAGAGATTCAGCGACGGTCTCAAAGAAACTGAAACGCACGGTGCTGCCTATCTTGTGCTTTGCGTACAGCGCTTTTTTCTCTTGGGAATACGATTTACATGGACCATTAAGAAGCGATATGATAGCGGATTGACTTTGGGCTAAGTTCTCTTTTACGAGATTAAGGATTGAATTTGACTGAGCGAGCATATCTTCATTATTAAACCATTCACAATTTTAAAAGCTTTCGCACAGTCCATTTTAGTTTCCTAATAATTTGTTAAAAACAACTTTTGCCTTTTCCTGTTGCGCAGAACAGCAGGTAAATAAAGTCTACTACGACTTCAAAACATGAGCAATAACTTATAATGTTTTTGCTTATATTTTTCTATTCTTTCTGCGATGGAAATGAACTTGGCAGTTGCACAAGCCATAAAAGAACTGCGGAAAGAAAAGCATATCTCGCAAGAAAAACTGGCGGATGCCATAGATTCGCACCAAGTCTACATATCCGAAATTGAAAAAGGAAGGAAGATTCCCTCGATAACGATTCTTTATAATATGGCGCGTTGTTTTGGGCTGTCGCTGGCAGAGTTTGCAAATATTATTGAAGAAAACTTAAACAAGCCTTTGTGCGGTTGAGCACCGATGCTGGTGAGCCGTGTATACAGGGCGGGCACGGTTTTTGACAAAGTGAAGCACGGCTTGATATTCACTCTTTGCTCGGAACGTCGTTCGTTGAGGTGAACGTGCTGTCAAGCGCGTGGTAGAGCATCCTCTGAACGTTCACTGCAAACCCCTGCTTTATCCGCTTAAAGTACGCCTGTTCCAGAACCTGTGCGGTGTAAAAAAGCGTGTCCTTCTTGCGGATGTTCATGATGATGTTCTGCGTAATGGCAGCCCGCTTGCTTACTTTACATACCAATTGCCCGTTTCCGTTTTAGGTGGTATTGGAATTTGCAAATCGGCGGTGGCGGTGATGAAAATTTTTGTGAGATGCACGAAATACAATACCACGCGAGAAAAATTCGGAAGCTCACGAACCGTTTAAAACTCAATGTTACAGCATTTGACAGCAAATGCGCGACTTGGTATGAGTCAATTGACGAAAAGGAGAATTTCACGAATGCGGCTGTGCATGACAAAAAGAATCAGGTCTTATATGTGTTCTGCATTCATTGCCGCTCGCGCAGAATTCGGCTACAATACCACGATGAGACGCCGTTTCCTTTCATTCGTGCTGATACTGCCGCTTTTTGCCGCTTGTCGGAAATCCCCTGAGCCGCCGCGGACGGGGGAGGCGCTGGGGACGGTCTGCACGGTCAATGCGTTTGCGGACGGGACGGCGGCCTTGTACGACGCGCTGTTCGCGCGGCTGCGGCAGATTGACGGGATTTTCAGCGCGACGGACGCGCGGTCCGAGCTTTCTGCCGTCAACCGGGCGGCGGGCGAGCGGGCGGTCTCCGTGAGCGGCGAGCTGTTTTCCGTGGTGCAGGCCGCGCTGCGCGTTTCCGCGCTGACTGACGGCGCGTTCGACTGTACGGTGGGGCCGCTCGTCTCCCTGTGGGGCATTGCCACCGACCATGCGCGCGTTCCGTCCGACGCTGAGCGGGAGTCGGCCCGGTCGCTCGTGGGGTGGCGCGACTGCGTGCTTTCGGCGGAGGATTCGTCGGTGTTCCTGGCGAAAAAGGGCATGGCGCTGGATTTGGGCGGCATTGCCAAGGGCTATGCTGCTGACGTGCTGGCGGACATCCTGCGCGCGCGCAAGGTGCGGCGGGCGGTCATCAACTTAGGCGGCACGATTTATGTGGTCGGCACGAAGGCGGACGGAACGCCGTGGCGCGTGGGCGTGAAGAACCCCGACGACCCGCAGGGCGAACCCGCGCTTGCGCTCGACCTGGGCGAGGTGGCGGTGGTGACGAGCGGCGACTACGAGCGTTTTTTCGAGCAGGACGGCATCCGCTATCATCACATCCTTGACCCGAAGACGGGCTTTCCCGCGCGGACGGACCTGCGCTCGGTTACGGTCGTGCATCAGTCCGCGCTGCTTGCCGACGCGCTCACCACGGCGTTTTTTGTGCTCGGCATGGACAAGTCGCGCGAACTTGCGCAGCGGCTCGGCATTGGCGCGGTCTTTATTGCGGAAAATCACGCCGTGAGCGCGACAGACGACCTTGCACAAAATGTCGTTTTGTTCTAATCTTATGGTATGGGGACAGATGCCATAGCGGAGTTTGTAGAGAAACGAGTCGTCGATGCGATGGGCGAGATGCTTGCGACGGACGACGTGCAGAAAGTGCGGGAGGACGCGCTGATTGTGGCCGGCGCGTTCGTGGGTGGTATTACGCGGCAGGATGAGCTGACGGCGGACGCGCGGCGGCTGTTGCAGAGTTTTCAGAAGAACATCATCCTGCTTGTGCAGAAGACTTGGGTGGAAAAGGACGACGTGTCGCTCAAGGAGCAGGTGCTGTACAAACTTGACCAGTTCTGTGCCGCCATGAAGGACAGCCACTGGACGGCACTTTACCCCCTGTTCAGAGAGATTATCACCGATGTCGTGTACCTCATGTTCGGCAGCCAGGCAAAAAGCAGGGACTTTGACGAGTATGCCCTGCGCATCGACCCCGAATTCGGCATTTTCTGGTGGTATTTTACGCAGCTTCCTGCGGCCGTGGACTGGTCGGACGAAAAGAGTTTTTACGTGCTGCTGGCGGGAATGTTCTTTTTGGCGAACTACTGATGATTACCGAAACCTGCAAGACATTGCGCTCCGCGCAGGCGACGCTCGCGCTGCATACGGCGGCGCAGAAAAACCGCGCGCTCCAGTGCGTTGCCGACGCGCTCAATAAGAACCGAAACGACATCATCGCCGCGAACAAGGCGGATTTGGAGGCGGCGCGGGCGCGCGGCATGAGCGAGTCGGTGGTGGACCGGCTGCTGCTTGACGACCGGCGGATTGACGGCATTATTGCCAGCATGGGCGTGGTCATCGCGCAGACCGACCCGGTGGGCGAGGTGACGGGCGGCTGGAACACGCCCACGGGGCTTTCCATTCGGCAGGTGCGTGTGCCGCTCGGCGTGGTGGCGATTATCTACGAGAACCGCCCCAACGTGACGGTGGATGCGTTCTGCCTTGCCTACAAGAGCGGAAACGCCATCCTGCTGCGCGGCTCGTCAAGCACGCTCAACTCGAACCGCGCGATTCTTGCGGCGATACGGCAGGGCTTGCGCGCGGCGGGCGCGGACGGCGTGGCGGACGCGGTTGCCCTGTGCGAGCCGCAGGCAGACCACGGCGACGTGGCGCAGATTCTGAACGCGGTGGGGCAGATTGACTGCGTGCTTCCGCGCGGCGGCGCGACGCTCATTCAGCGCGTGGTGCGCGACGCGAGAATCCCCGTGATTGAGACGGGCGCGGGCGTGTGCCATCTGTTCGTGGACGAGAGCGCGGACGTGGACATGGCGGCGGCAATCGCCGAAAACGCAAAAATCCAGCGGCCGAGCGTGTGCAACGCGCTTGACTGCATTCTGGTGCACGAGCGGTGCGCGGAGTCCTTTTTGCCCAAACTGCTTGCCACGTTCGCCGGGCGCGTGGAAATCCGGGCGGACAAGGTTGCTTATGACATCCTGCACGGCGCGCCGGGCGCGGACGGCACACGGCTCGTTCCCGCGCAGGAAGGCGACTTCGGCTATGAGTTCTTGGACCTGATATGCGCCGTTAAAATAGTCGGCTCTCTTTCCGAGGCGATTGCCTTCATCAACGCGCACAGCACGCACCACAGCGAGAGCATCTGCACGAACGACCGCGCCCATGCCCGCGCGTTCCAGGCGCAGGTTGACAGCGCGTGCGTCTACGTGAACGCGAGCACGCGCTTTACCGACGGCGGCGAATTCGGCTTCGGGGCGGAACTGGGCATCAGCACGCAGAAACTGCACGCGCGCGGGCCGATGGGCATCAGCGCGCTGACCACGACCAAATTCCTGATTGACGGCGACGGGCAGGTGCGCGCGTAGCGGGGATTCGGCATGGCGGGGGAATCGGCAATGACCATCAAGGCGACCATCGCGCGCGCGCGCAAAATCGTCATCAAAATCGGCTCGAACACGCTGGCAAAGGCGGACGGCACGATTAACTTCGACTTCCTGCAAAATCTTTCGGCCTCGTGCGCCGCGCTGATGGGGCAGGGCAAGCAGATTGTCATCGTGTCGTCGGGCGCGCAGGTGGGCGGGCTTTCCACCATAAGCGGCTGGGCGCGCCGCAAGGACATCCACTACCGGCAGGCCTTGTGCGCAATCGGGCAGGTGGAGCTGATTGACAAGTGGCGCGAGGCTTTCAACGCGCACGGCATCCACATCGGGCAGCTGCTGCTCACCAAGGACGACTTCGAGAACGACCACCGCTCGCTCAATATCCGCAACACGCTGTTCACGCTGGTGGACGAGGGCGTTGTCCCGGTCATCAACGAGAACGATTCCGTTTCCATCGACGAATTCACGATTGGCGACAACGACAACCTGAGCGCGCAGACGGCGATTCTGTGGAGCGCGGACGTGCTGATTCTGTTCAGCGACATTGACGGCGTGTACACGGACAACCCCAAGACGAACCCGCAGGCGCGCATCATCGAGACCGTGCATGACATTTCCGCGCTGCGCAAGGAAATCCACATCGGCGCGACCAACGACTTCGGCACGGGCGGCATCGAGACCAAGCTGCAGGCCGCCGAGAAGGCCGCGGGCTTCGGCATTCCCACGATTCTCGCGAACGGCGGCAAGCCGGACATCGTGACGCGCCTTGCCGACGGCAGCGAGCAGGCGACCCTCTTCCTTGCCGACGAGGACTGCCTGCGGCGCGTGCTCGGCAAGGCGTGATTTCGCCGAAAACCCGTCCGGCGTGGGGCTTTGGCGTTGTTGCGGAATTCCGGCGCGCGGTGTATACTTTTTCCATGAGACGAATGCTTTTTTGTGCGTTTTGCGGGGCGGTTTTGGTGGTGGCGTGTACGCCGCCAGACTTGGACAGCCGGAAGAACGAAACGAACGATGAATGGCGGGCGCGGAACGAAGTGGCGTATGAGCCGATTTCCTTGCGGCCGTTCGATGATGCTATCAACCATGCGCGGAAAGAGTACAAGAACCACGTTCCGCCCTATCCGCTGTATGATGAAAGCCAGATTGTGGGCATTGCGGAGAACATGCTGTGGCTGCAAAATCCTGACGGCGGGTGGAAGAAGAACTACGACTGGGCGCGCAAGTATGTTCGCAATGAGCTGACGGGGCAGCACAAGTCCTTGCAGCGCGTCCCGCCGCTCGGCTATGAGCTTAAGACGAACGGCCAGCAGAGCACGCTCGACAACCGCAACGTGTACGCGCAGATTACCTACCTCGCGCAGGTGTACCGGCAGGTGCCCGACCCGCGTTACAAGGCCGCCGCCGCGCGCGCCTTCGACTGGATTTTGGGCGCGCAGCACCCCGTTTCCGGCGGGTGGACGGGCGCGGACGTGTACGGCGTAACCTACAACGACGACGTGATGAGCGGAACGATGGCGACCCTGCGCGCCATTGCTGACGGTGACCCATTGTATGCCTTCCTCGGCAGAAAGGCGCGGAAACGCGCGCGCGCCGCCTACGACCGCGCCATTCAGTGCGTCATCAACACGCAGATTCGCATACCGCAGGCAGACGGCACGGAACTGCTGACCGCCTGGTGCCAGCAGCACGACCACGAGACCTTGCAGCCGATGTGGGCGCGGGATTTTGAGCCGCCGTCAGTCACGACGAGCGAGAGCGTGGAGTTGGTGCTGATGCTCATGGAGGACCCGAAGCCCTCCGACGCGCTCAAGCGGAGCATCGCCGCCGCCTGCGACTGGCTTCTGCGCGACGACATCGTAATCCGCGGGAAGAAAATCGTGCGCGAGCGGCGTGAGGGCGAGGTCTCGTCCGCCGGGCAGTACACCGACTACGAGCAGGTTATGGTGGACGACCCGGCCGCGCCCGACCTGTGGGCGCGCATGTATGACGTGCAGACCATGCGTCCTGTTTGGTGCGACCGCGGCCGCAAAATCTGTGCGGAATTCAACGACATGAGCAAGGAACGGCGCAACGGCTACGCCTACACGGGCACTTGGGTCAAGAACATCCGCGAGCCGTACAGCGCATGGAAAGCGCGGTTCATGCCGTAGCCCAAAAGTCGAAAAAATTGTACCACTGGTACGGGTGTTGCAGGCAGTGCTCTTCCAGTTCGTGCGCAAAGGCGGCAATCGTCTGGCGGATGCGCTCCTCGCGTTCCTTGCGGCCGCACCCGAACGAGACGGGGTTCTTGCGCGCATAGAAATCATACTGCGGGGCAAGGCTCACGTCCTTTTGCCGCAGCCCGAAGACAAAATAGGTCGGCACGTCGAGCAGCGCGCACAGCAGGTAGGCGCCATAGGCGAACGGCGCAGGCTCGCCCAGAAAATCCTGCGTCACCACGCGGTTCTGCGTGTTCGCGCTCGTGCGGTCGCCGGCAATCACCACCATCTCGCCGCGCGCCACTTTCTCTTGCAGCATGAGCATCGTGTCGGGCGTGATGTCGCTCGCGTTGATGACGTTCAGCGTCGCGTCCGCGTTCACTTTTTTGAGCAGCGCGTTGAATCCTGCCGTCACGTGCATGTCCACAATCGAGTTGACGACGAATGGCTTGGTCACGCCCGTTTCGTGCGCGTTGGCAAGTCCGCGCAGAAGCTCGCTGTTGCCCAAATGCGCGATGAACAGCATCACGCCGCGTCCGTTCTCCAGGTTCTGCACCAGGTCGCCGATGTCGTCGTCCTGAAAATGAATCTGCCGGAAAGAGAACGTGCCCGCCCACACTTCCAGTTTTTCGGTCAGCGCGATGGCAAAGGAGAGGACGTGCCGCAGCGTGCTGATTTTGACCGGCGGCATACCGCGTTCGGCGCGCGTGGCGTTCACGCGGCGCAGGTAGGCTTTGCTCACGGCGCGCGTCTTGCTTCCGAACAGCCAGTAGAAAAATCCCACGGGAAAGGCGATTGCCCGCACCGCGACCGGCGGCAGCAGTTTGAGCAGGCCGAACGTGAGCGCAAGCCCGAGCGCGTGTCGCTTTTCTTTCATCTCGTGCCAGCGTTCTGCCGGCTGTTTGCCGCTCACGGCGCGCGCTTGCGGCGGACGGTTTTTGCGAGCAGGACGGGCAGCCGCAGCAGCATTCCCGCGCAGAGTTTGGTGTAGACCCATGAAATCCGCGCGTTGTCGCGCAGCACGTGGAAATTGCTCACGCCGTCGGCGGGATAGGTGACGCGCACGGGGAAGAACTGGCACGGAACGCCCCGCCAAATCAGCCGGATGAGGATGTCGATGTCGAAGCCCATGCGCCGGTCGCAGCGGCCGCGCGAAAGCAGTCGGTGCGTCGGCTCGACGGGGTACACGCGGAAGCCGCACATGGCATCGGCGATGCCGCTTTCAAAACTGACGATTTTTGCCCAGTTGTTGGCGAATTTGCGCCCGTTCTTGCGGTGCGCGGGCACGGTCTCGTCGTATTCGGGATAGCCGCAGATGAGCGCGTGTGGATTTGCCGCCGCCTGCGCAAAGAAAAAAGGCGCGCGCGTCAGGTCGTGCTGTCCGTCCGCGTCGATTTGCAGGGCGTGCGTCCAGCCGAGGCCGTGCGCCTTGGCAATGCCCGCCGCGAACGCCCCGCCTTTGCCCGTGTTCTTTGCGAGCGTGATGAGCGTTACGGCGGGATGGTCGGCGGCAATCTGACGCAGGTACGCCTTGGTCTCCGCGCCGTTGCCGTCATCCACCAGAATGATAGGATAGCCGTACTGCGACAGCCCGTCCACCACGGCGACACAGGCCTTGCCGTGCTTGTAGACGGGAATGATGATGCCTCCGGTCATGGCAGGCGCGCCTAGCGTTCGGAGGCTATTTCGTGCGATTCAGAGAAATTGTAGAGGAGATTTCCGTCGCGGTCGGCTTTTTTTTTGTAGGTGATAACGAAGTCGCTGCCGTTCCTGCCGTCCATCAGCGCGAACAGCTGGTCGTTCGCCTGCTCGAACGTCGCCTCGTCGTCCACCAGCTCAAAGCGGACAAGGTGCGTCTGCGCGTCGGTCTCGATGACGTGAACCGTGCCGGCGAACGAGTCGTCGCTGTGTTCCGTCGCGTCCGCCGCTTCCGGGCGCACCGGCTCAACGACAAGCGCCGTCTCGTCGGGCTTTTTTTCCTTTGCCTTTTTGCGCGGCGTATCGACCACCGCCGTGTCCATCTTGTACTCGCCCTTGACGAAATACGGCACGACGCCAATCCCCATAATCAGCAGGAGAACGACGATGTACGAAATGAACAGAATGCGTATTCTCGGTTCCATAGCTTACCTCAATGCTCTAGTATACCACAAATCGGGCAGTTTGACAAATCATTCCGTCAGATATATGCCGCTCGCGTAGGTGATTGTCCCGCCCGCGTCCTGCACCGTGAAGGCGACGCTTTTTTTTGCCGCGTCATGCGTCAGGTGGACGACGACTTCCGTGTCGGGCAGGATTTTTTCCGAGAACTTGCAGCGCTTTACGTGCGCGACCGTGCGCGGCGTGCCGAAGTACCGCTGTGCGAACAGGGCGACCAAATCGACTTGCGCGACGGCGGGCAGCAGTTTGAAGGCGGGGAAGTGCCCGTCAAAGTATTCGCTCGCGGCGGGAATCCTCACCGCGAGGTCCACGGAGTCGTCCGTGCGGCGCAGGACGCGCTCTGCGGGAATGCCGTGCGGGTTTTCGGGCGCGAACAGTGCCTGAATGTCCTCTTTGTGCTTTTTGCCCTGCGCGTCTGCCGGGAGCGCGTCAAGGTAGCGCCATTTTTTTGGCAGCACGACGTTCTCAAAGAACTGCATGAGGTAGTCGTGGAAGTGGCGGTTGACGAGGTATTTTTCCGTGTCGGCGAACTTTGCCTTGCCTGCGGCGTTCAGCACGACTGCGGCGGCAAGGTACTGGCGGCGGTCGCTCATCGCCACCACGCACACGTCCTGCACCAAGCCCGACTGCACGAGGCGGTTCTCCACTTCCGTGAGCGAGATGCGCTTTTCCTCAATCTTTACGATGCTGTCCGCGCGCCCTTTGAGCAGGAACCGTCCGTCGGCGAGGATGTCCACCAGGTCACCCGTGGCAAAGCCTGCGGGGTCTTTGATGTAGGGCGAGGCAATCACGAGGCAGCCGTCGTCGTTCTTCCAGATGTTCGCGTTGTCGAACGGCGTCCATTCCAGGCCGTTTTTGCTCTGCCGGTAGGCGATGCCGCTTGTCTCCGTGCTGCCGTACACTTCCACCGGCCAGAAGCCGAAGGTGCTGTCGGTGTCCTTTGCCACTTCGGGCGTGAGCACGCCGCCGCTCGTGAAAATCCACGGGTCGGAAAGCGGAAGCCGCTGTCCCGCGTAGTCGGCGCAGGCGCGCTTGAGGAAGGCGGGCACGGCGATAATCATGTAGGGCGCGTCGTCAAGCCGCTCAAACGCCTCGGGCTGCTCGATTCTTGTGCGGCGGAACGGCACGGCGGCGGTGAAGGGCAGCATAATCGTGAAGAGCAGGCCGTAGATGTGGTGCTGGCTGACGGTTGCGCACAGCTTGCGGCGCAAAAATTCCTCGCCCCATTTGCCGAGCACGAAGGCGTTGTCCATTTCGAATTCGGTCAGCCGCTGCCGCACCGCCTTGGGATGCCCCGTCGAGCCGCTCGTGTACAGGATGATGCTCGTGTCGTCCGCGCTGATTGCGGGCGTTTCGCTCGCGTCCGTGTCCGCCGTCCGCGCGAGGATGTCCGGCACGAAGTCGCTGTCGGCAATCGTCTTGTCGGTCAGAAAGCGGATGCCCGGCTCGCTGCGGATTTCCGCGATGAAGCTGGGCGAGACGTTCGCCGTGAGCAGGATTTCCTTGCCGCATTGCAGCAGCGCGACGAAGGTCACCAGAAAATGCCAGTAGTCCTCGCAGTGCAGAATCCACCGCTGTGCGTCGTGCGTGCGGATAAAGGCGCGCATGGTCGCGCTGTCGCGCAGGAAGTCGCTCCAGGTCAGGTAGATGCCGTCCGTCCACCGCCGCTCGTAGCACAGCACCGTGTCCGCCGCGCGCGAGTCCGCGCGGAACCGAGAAATAGGAATTGCTTTGGGCATATGTGCGTTCACCACCTTTCTGACTATGAATTCTCCGGCAAAGAGCGCTCCCATGAGCGCGTATGAGATGCCGCCGTTGTATGCCGACCACAGGACGTCGTTCTGCGCGAGGACGGTCGCAAGGGCGACCGCGCCGTTCAGCGCGAAAAAGACGCACCACACGGCCGTCACTTTCGTGCAGTATGATTCGATTCGTTTTTCCGCGAGCGAACCGGCAATCGACTTGTCCATCATCGTGGCAAAGCGGAAGACCATCGTCGGCCGCTCGAACAGCGTGTACCCGAACGCGCACAAAAACAGCGCGCTGATGACCACGGGATAGCATTTGAGGAACAGCGGGCTTCCCGTCACCAGGCAGATGACCCCCGCCGCGAGCAGCACGCCCGACGAGACGAGCAGCCGCATCGTCTTTTTTTGACGGTGCTGTGTCGCCGCAAGAAAATACGCCGCCGCCACCGCAATCACGAACAGCGAGAATATCCGCACCGGCACGTGCAGCAGCACCAAACAGGCGAATACGAGCACGGGATACAGGGCTGATAAAACATAAAAAATCGGTTTGGGCAACCGCATTACAGGGAGATTGGTTCGAGGATACGCACCACGTCGGCGAGCGTCTTCGTGGACTTGAACGCCGCCGGTTCGATTTTTGCCGTCAGGTAAGGCTTCATCTTGACAATCAGTTCCACCGCGTCGATGGAGTCCAAGTCTAAATCCGTCGCGATGTTCGCCTCCGGCGTTATCACCGCCTCGTCCAGGTCGAATTCGCGAATCAGCACGTCCTTGATTTTTTCAAACAGTTGTTCCTTCTGCATCGCCTTTGAGTCCTTTTTCCGTAGCGATAAACTCTGCAAGCGCGTTGACGGAGGCGAAATGCTTTTTGTTGTCCGCGCTCTCCGCGTTGAATTTCACCCCGAATTTCTTTTTGAGCGCGACTCCCAGCTCCAGCGCGTCGATGGAATCAAGCCCCAGACCCGCGCCGAAAATCGGCTCGTCGTCAACGATATTCTCCGGCGTGATGTCCTCAAGCTCCAAGGACTGCACGATAACTTCTTTAATCTGTCGTTTCAGTTCGTCCATGGCAGGCAGTATAGCGGTTTTTGAGCAGAATGACAATGCAGAGCACCGCAAAAACGACCGCCGCCCCCGCCATGACCGGCACGAGGTGCGCGCGCGCGCCGAGCGACGTGACGACCATGTGCAGGTTGATGAAGCCGAACGCCGCGAAGACCGCAAAGGCGAGCAGCTTGAAGAGCGCGTCGGGAGTCTTTCCGTGCAGGATGAAGGCGAGCGCAAGCCCAAGCATGTCGGCGGCAAAAAAACCGACGGACGCGGCAAGCCACACGAAGAACAGCCCCGCGTTCAGCCCGTTGGTCGCCCCAAAGGTGATGGCGGACAGCTGCGTCTTGTCGCCCATTTCCGCGATAAAAAAGATGCAGAACACGGCGAGCGCGGCAAACTGAATCTTGCTTTCGCCGCCCGTTTCCTCCTCCGCGTCCTTTGCAAGCGAGGTGAGCGAAAAATAGAAGAAGGCGAGCGTGGCAATCAGTTTGACAATCCACAGGTGCGCCTTGAGGAATTCGTTGAGCAGCCCGCCCGCGCAGACGGACGCGCCGTTGATGAGCAGAATCGCCGCCGCCGTGCCGAGCACAATCGAGCGGATTTTGTACTTTGCGGTAAGCGCGAACAGCATGAGCTGCGTCTTGTCGCCCATCTCCGCCACGAAAAAGGTCAGCAGAATTGTCAGGAATGTGGCTAGTGTCATCGGAATCCTCCTTGCCGGAATCGTTCGTACAGCAGCACGCCCGCCGCCACGCTCACGTTCAGGCTGTCAATCTTGCCGCAGGTGGGAATGGAGACCGCGCTGTCGCACTGCGCGCGCAGCAGCCGCGCAATGCCCGCTCCCTCGCTGCCCATGACGAGCGCAGTCTGCGCCGCGAATGCTATGTTCTGCACGCTTTCGCCGCCTGCGTCCGCGCCGTACAGCCAGAAGCCCGCGTCCTTGAGCTGCTGTGCTGCCCGGACGAGGTTTGCCACGACCGCCACGGCGACCCAACTGCTCGCGCCCGCGCTTGCCCGCGCGATGATTTCGTTTGACGCGACGTCGCTCGCGCCGCGCCGCTGGGGCATCACCACCAAATCCGCGCCGAACTGGTCGCAGGAGCGCAGGATTGCGCCCACGTTGTGCGGGTCGGTGATGGAATCCAACAGCAGCACGGTCTTGCGCGTTCCGTCCGCACAGGCGGCGACCCACTGGTCAAAGTCCACGGCGTTCTGCGTCCGCTCGCCCCGCGCAATCAGCACGATGCCGCGGTGGTCGCGCGCCACGGGCGGCAGGTGCTGCACAAGCGCGTCGAGCGCGCGGTTGTCCGTTGCCAATGCGGGAACGCCCGCCGCCTTTGCCCGCTCAAGGATTTTTTTCACGCGCGGTCCGACCGTGCCGTACTGAATGGAAAGCCCTTCGGTCGCGCCGTTTTCCGCCGCCCGCCGAATCCGCTCCTCCACCGCGTGAAAGCCGGTGATGATGTGGTCAGGCATTCACTGTCCGCAGCATTTTTTGTATTTTTTGCCGCTGCCGCAGGGGCAGGGGTCGTTGCGCCCGATTTTCTTGCCCTCGCGCGCCATGGTCATCGGCTTGACGCTGCCCTCGGAATAGAGCCAGGTGCCGCCGATTTTCTTGAAACGCCCCGTCTCGTGATGCACGCCGCGCACGCCGCCCTTGTCGGTAAAGGTCGCCTCGAATTCGACGATGCCCTCATCGTCCTGCTCGCCGCCTTTTTCGGTACGCAGGATGCGCAGCCCGTGCCAGGTGGAACGCTTGCTCCAGTCCTCCGTCGCCTTGCGGTCGATTTCGGCGATTTTGTCCCCCTCCTCGCAGGAATTGATGATGAAGGGAATCTCCTGCTTCACATACGCGGAGTAGCGCGCGCGCATCAGTGCCTCGGCGGTCGTCGCCTTTGCCGTTCCTTTGATAATCGGTTCGCAGCACGTGCCGTAGGTCTTCCCCGAACCGCAGGGGCATACATCTTTATCTGCCATGGACGCAGTATAGCAGAAAAAAGACCGATTTACAATTCCCCCGCCTGCTGATATGATGTCGGCATGGACGTATTCTTTGGGATTTCGGCTTCGCCGGGCATCGGGCTTGGCAAGGCATTCGTCATTCCCGCCGCACAGTCGCGCACGATTCCGCAGGGGCAGATTTCTGCGGACGACCACGCGGCGCACTGGGCGCGGTTTCAGGCTTCGCTTCGGAACGTGTCGGCGCAGGTGGAGCAGGATTTGGCGGCGGTCAAGGGCGACAAGGTGCAGGGCGAGATTTTTGAGACCTATTTCCTGATGCTCAACGACCCCGAGTTCCTGGGCGACGTGGAAAAGACCTTCCGCGCGGGCAGCCGCCCGATTGAGCGCGTCCTGCACGAAAAGACCAATGAGTACGCCGACAAACTGCGCAACAGCGGCAACGACTACCTTGCCGAGCGCGCGCAGGACATCTGCGACATTTTCGGGCGCGTGCTGGATGACCTGCTCGACTTTCATCCGTTTGACATCAATCAGGTGCCCGACGGCGCGGTGATTGTGGCGCAGGCCATGGCACCGAGCGACACGATAATCCTTTCCAAGCGGCACATTGCCGGCCTTGCGCTTGAGGAAGGCGGCGTGTCGAGCCACGTGGGAATCCTCGCGCGCAACTACGGCATTCCCGCCGTGTTCGCCCTGCACCAGATTTCTCAGCACGCGCGGACGGGGCATACGGTCGTGGTGGACGGGCTTGCGGGCGAGGTCGCGCTCAATCCCGACGGCGAATCCCTTGCCGACTACGAGCGCAGCATTGCCGCCTATCGGCAGCGCGGTGCGGAGCTTGCGGCGTTCCGCACGAAAAATGCCATGACCGAGGACGGCACGCACATCGCCATGCTGGCGAACATCGGCACGGTGGAGGAAGCCGCGCTTGCGCTGGAGGAAGGCGCGGACGGCATCGGTCTGTTCCGCACGGAATTCCTCTTTATGAGCGAAAACACGTTCAGCGAGGAGGCGCAGTTCGCCGCATACAAGGCGGTGCTTCAGACGATGGGCGAAAAGCCCGTCACCATCCGCACGCTGGACGCGGGCGGCGACAAGCTCGTGCCGATGAAGGATTTGCTCGTGCACGGCGAGAAGAATCCGCTCATGGGGCAGCGCGCAATCCGCCTGAGCCTTGCCCACCCGCAGCAGCTCAAGACGCAGTTGCGCGCATTGTACCGCGCGAGCGTGTTCGGCAACCTCAAAATCATGCTGCCGCTCATCACCGACCTTTCGCAGGTGCGGCGCGCGCGCGACATTGCCCGCGAGGTGCGCGAGGCTCTCCGCTCCGACGGCGTTCCGTTCAGGGAGGACGTGCCGATTGGAATCATGGTGGAGACGGCGGCGGCGGCGGTTACGGCAGACCTGCTTGCGAGCGAGAGCGACTTCTTTTCTATAGGAACGAACGACCTGACGCAGTACACCCTGGGCGTTGACCGCGAGAATGCCACCGTCGCGCCGCTGTACGACGAGCGGCACGTTGCCGTCCTGCGCCTTGTCCGCGAGACGCTTGCGCATGGAACGGCGGCGGGCATTCCCGTGAGCGTGTGCGGCGAGATGGCAAGCCGCCCGGACGGCGCGAAAATCCTTGTCGGCCTGGGCATCCGCTCGCTGAGCATGAGTCCCAAACTGATAAGCGCCACCAAAGCCCTCTTCGCCCGCCACACCCTCGCCGAACTGGAAGCCTTCGCCGCGCAGTCGCTGCAAACGTCATAGCGCGTCCTGCCACTTTTTCCTTGTGCATTCGGCGGTTTGGCTTTAAAATAAAAACGTGATGGTGCAGGGGGTCGTATGGCGGTAACGGTGCATTCGCTTGGCGCGGCGCAGGAAGTGACGGGGTCGAAGCATGTCTTTGACATTGACGGGCGGTCGTTCATGGTGGACTGCGGCGCGTTTCAGGGCAGGCGGCAGGAGAGCGACGAGAAGAACCGCACGTTCAACATTGCGCCGGACACGGTGGAGGCGGTCATTCTGACCCACGCGCATTATGACCACTGCGGTCTGCTGCCCGTGCTTGCGCGCAAGGGCTTTAACGGCAACATCTACGCCACGCCCGCCACGCGCGACCTTGCCAATCTGATTATGATGGACAGCGCGCGCATTCAGGCGCGTGACGCGGAATATCTGCGCAAGCAGGCGGCGCGCAAGGGCGAGAAATTCACCTGGCAGCCGCTGTTTGACGAGGCGGACTGCGTGAAGGCGGCGGACCAAATCGTCACGCTCTCGTACAACCGGAAGATGCAGATTGCGCCCGATGTCTCGCTGGTCTTTTACGACGCGGGGCATATCCTCGGCTCGGCCTTTGCTTCCGTGACGATAACGGGGCAGGGCGCGGACGAGCTGCGCATCCTCTTTACGGGCGACCTGGGGCGCAAGGGCAAGCCGATTATCCGCGACCCGGCGACGAATGTTCCCGCCCCCGACTATATCTTCATCGAAAGCACCTACGGCAACCGTCTGCACGAGGACACGGAAATCGCCATGGAGGAACTGTGCCGCGTGGTGCGCCATGCCATCGACAAAAAAGGGAAGATTATCATCCCCTCGTTCGCCATTGAGCGCACGCAGGAACTGGTCTACTATCTGCACCTGCTCGTTGACAAAAAGAAAATCCCGCAGCTGCCCATTTACGTGGATTCCCCCATGGCGGTGAACGCGACGGGCATTTACCAGGTGCATCCCGAATGCTACAGCGCCGCCGTGCACGAGGGCTTTTTGAAGCACCACAAGAATCCCTTTGGCTTCGGCGCGCTCTCATTCGTGACGAGCGTGGAGGAGTCGAAGGGGCTGAACGAGAAGAAAGGCCCGATGATTATCATCAGCGCGGACGGCATGTGCGAGGCGGGGCGCGTCCTGCATCATCTTGCCAACGGCATCTCGGACCCGCGCAACACCGTCCTCATCGTGGGCTACATGGCGGAGAACACCTTGGGCCGCAGAATCCGCGACGGCGAGAAAGAGGTGAAGATTATGGGCGACTGGTACGCCGTGCGCGCGGACGTGGAGACCATCAACGCATTCAGCGCGCACGCCGACTACAAGGAATGCATTGACTGGCTTGATGCCATAGACACCCGCCGCCTGAAAAAAATCTTCATGGTGCACGGCGAGCAGGACGCGCAGGACGCATTCCGCCAGCACCTTGCCGAGCGCGGCTACAAGGACGTGCAGGTGGTCAAGTACGGCGAGACCTACACGCTTGCCTAGGCGCGCTTTTTGATTGCGGAATTCACCGACGCGCTATATAATGAAAGAAAAGCGCGGCGCGGCGCGCCGTATGCGGAGGTGTAGTATGCAGAAACGAACATGGGTATTGCCGGCAATCCTGCTGTTTGCGGCGGCAGTGTGTGCGCAGGGCGCGGGCAAAGGCACGATTTCCCTGACGGACGAGCCGATTGGCTATGCGGGTCTGGGGAAGTACGCGACGAGCAAGGGAAAAACGGTGTCCACCAAGCAGGAGCTGGTGAGTGCCGTTAAAAGCGGCGGCGTGATTATCATCAACGGCATGATTGACATGTCGGAGGGAATGTTGGTCGCGGAGGGGGGCAAGTCAACGGATTCCACGCCAGCACTGGATGCCTTCGTGAAAAAACAGACGAGTGGCAAGTACGAGACCTACGAGGCATGGATAACGGCCTATTCCGAAGCCTGCAAACTGTCCACCGATGATGACAAGCCTGGCTCGGGGAACAGCAAATTGCAAGGTACGATGAAAACGCTCAATAACGCATACGGAAAGACGATACGGCTTGACGTGCCGTCAAACACCACGGTCATCGGCGCGGGACCGAATTGCGGTATTCGCGGCGGCACGTTCCAAATCAACGGCAAGTCGAACATCCAAATCCGCAACCTAACTATAATAGACCCGTTCGACCCGTTTCCGCATCATGAGGAAAACGACGGCTACAACGCGCAGTGGGACGGCATAAACATACAGGGAACGTGCAAGAACCTTTGGATTGACCGCGTAACTTTCGAGGACACCATCTCGATTGGCTACGTGAAGACGGCGGGAAAAACCACGGAAAAATGGCAGACCTATGACGGTCTGTGCGATTTGAAGAACGACACGACCAACGTCACGATTTCAAACTGCCTGTTCCGCAACCACGACAAGACCATGCTCATGGGTTCAAGCGACAAAGACGGTAACAAGTCCAAACGCTTTATCACGCTGTACGGCAACTATTTCTACAACTGCGGTCAGCGACTGCCCTTGGTGCGCAACACGACCCTCCACATGCTGAACAACTATTTTGATGCCGACAGCAACGCGCCGTACAAGCAGAACTATGCGGTCAGCTGCCGCAAGGATTGCATCATCTACGCGGAGGGCAATTACTTCGGCCCGGGCATTCAGTACAGTTTTAAAGACAGTGACGGCGCGTTGTATGCCTCGGGCAATACCGATAAATCGTCCAAAGGGGCGAGCCGCAAAACAACGGGCACAACGCTGTTCAAGGATGCGGTAGGCAAGTATGACTATACTGCCGTCTCTGCGGACGAGGCAAAGACGAACGCCGAGAAAAACGCCGGCGCGGGCTACACGCTGAACCTGTAGCCTCTGCGTTGCTTCCTGCCTCCCGGCGGTGGTTTCGAGTGCCTCAACCACCGCCGGGAGTCTTGGGATGTCCCCGCTTCGCAAGTAGAGGGGTTGTCCCTCCCCAAGGCGTATGAGTTGCGCGATTGCATGTTATGGTGTAAAATAGAGAAACGTTACTTTAGGAGACGATTATGAAGATTTCGAC
>JAFLSP010000160.1 GCA_022510885.1 Treponema sp.
CCGCCGCCTCCGTTGCCACCGTTACCAGTGCCGTCCGAGACCGTAACCACGCAGGCCGCGGTATACCCTCCGTCCTCCGTCGTCACCGTAATCGTCGCCGTGCCAGCTTTCACGGCAGTGACGACACCGTTCTCATCGACCGTCGCGGCATCCTCGTTGTCGGACGCCCAGAACACCTCCTTGTTGTCCGCATCCTCGGGCAGGACTATCGCCGTGAGCTTTACCGGCTCACCGCCGAGCGTCACGGTCAGTTCGGTCGGGTTGAGCGTTACGCCCTCCACCGCGACATCATTGTCATCGTCGCCCGAGCAGGCGGCGAAGCCGAACACCAGCGCTCCCGCTGCGAGGAGCGCGGCCAGTTTTGCAAGTTTTTTCATCAATTTTCCTCCTGATGAAACGATAAGATAAGTCTATCGTACTATACAATCAAAGGAAAATACTGTTTTTTTTGCAGTCAAACGACTTTTTCACGCACTGTTGTATGAAAATCGGTGGGAGAGAGTATCAGAACCGCTCGTAGTCATTCATTACAGGAAGATGAGGTCTCGCGTGGCTCATTATCCGAATCGACGGTTGTTCTTATACACGCAGACGACACCTACTACAACATGACGGTGCAATTTTTTTGTCACTTTACATTAGGAAAAAGAAATCAAGGGGCAGCCACCTTGACGAGAACACGCGCCAGGCGATAATCGAGCCAGCGGAGAAACTGGGGAGGTGAAAGGCGCATGGCGCAGCGCCTGCCCTACTCCCGCTCCATGCCCACGCTCAGCCGCAGGTCGTCCTGGTACCAGTCGATAATCAGCGAGAACAGCGCGTCTTGGTAGCCGGGGGCGCGCGCGAGGATTTTCCACACGGAGCCGGTCACCAGCTCGTTCTGCGGAACGTCGCGCAGCGAAACCCAGCGGTTCTTGTACAGAATCGTGAACTCGGTCCTGTCGGTCAGTTTTGCGCCCGTCTGACTGTCGTAGGACTGCGCGAAGACGGTAAGCTGACGGCGCACGTTCTTCAGCTCATCAAGATTGATGTCCACGTCGTCCTTGCCCACGTTGAAGCGCTGCCACACCACATAAGGACCTGCCGCCACCTTCACGCGGTACTCCCCCGGCCGCACGTACACGGACTCCGCCGCATAACTCTTGACCGCGTTGGTGGACTGCTCCCGGTCCTCGGCAAACACGCGGCGGCTGTGCGGGATTTCAGGAATCTGCTTGCCGTCGTCCACGAAAAAGAACGCGCGGGCGGGCAGGTCGCTGTTCACGCTCGCCGTCGCGGGCAGCGCCATGCGCACCGTCACCGCCGCGTACCAGTGGCGCAGCACCGTCGCATGGAAAAACTGCCGCGTCCATGCGTACCAAGCGCCCGAGGCAAGCACGACCGCGCCCGCCAGCGCGAGCAGGACGTTCCGCACCGTCTGCTTGCGCTGCGCGAACGCGGGAATGACAACCTGCCGCTTGGCGATGACGCACTGCGCGAGCGAGAGCCGGATGGCATGGGTGTCAAAGCGCGAGAGGTATTTCTTCACGGTCGCGATAATCGGCTCGACGGACTGGTAGCGGCGGGCAGGATTCGCCCGGAGCATCCTGCGCATCATCGCGCAAATCGGGCGCGGAATCGAGCGGTCAATCGAGCGCGGGTTGATGTAGCGCCCCTTCTTGATGTTCTCCAGGTGCTCCGCAGAAATAGTCGAGGCGAACGGCTTTGCGCCCGTCATCATCTCGTACAGCATCACGCCCATGGAATAGATGTCCGCCCGCTTGTCCACCGAGCGCGAGTCCGTCACCTGCTCCGGCGACATATAGGCGGGCGTGCCGAGCGTGATGCCCATCTTGGTCAGGCCGTCGGCAGTGCCGCCGGTCTCGCGGTCGCCGCTCAGGTCGTCGCCCTTTTCGCTCGACGCGATGCCGAAGTCGGCAAGCTTCACCTCCGCGCGGCGCGAGATGAGGATGTTCGCCGGCTTGATGTCGCGGTGGACGATGCCCTTGGCGTGCGCGTACTTGAGCGCGTAGCAGGCATCCAAAAAGACGAGCAGCGACAGCTCCGTGCCGAGCGCGACCTGCTTCTCAATCACCTCGGAAAGCGCCATGCCGTCCACGAATTCCTCGACGATGTAATGCGCGTTTCCTTCAATAAAATAGTCGTACAGGTGCACGATGTAGGGCGAGTGCAGGTCAAGCAGAATCTGCGCCTCCCGCTTGAAGCGCTCGCGCACCGTGGGATTGCGCTGAATCGTCAGCTTCTTGAGGATGACGAGCCGCTTGAGCGTGGGGTGCATCGCCTTGTAGACCGCGCCCATGCCGCCCTTCGCGACCAGCCCCATGATTCGGTATTTGCCGATGGAATCCGGCGTGTTGTCCGTGCGCGCCCTCTCCGCCCTCGGGCGGGCGGCGGCCGCTATGGTTTCGTCTGCCATACCTTAGTCTACCGACTTTTCCGGCACGTCGTCAATAATCCGCTGCCATTCCTCCTCCGTTTTCGCGCCGAAATGCACCGTGCCATCCCCTCACAGATGCCGCACGCCCTCGCGGTAGCGGCGCAAGTCCTCCTCCGTCTGCGAGAGAATCCTGTCAAGCGCGGCAAGCAGATTCTCTCGGTCGGCGGGGAGACGCCCCTGAAGCGGCACGGCGTTGGACGCGCCGAGCGCGGCGAATTCGGTCGGAATATCGAGCGCAGCCACGAGCGCGCGCAGCTCAGCGTACTTCTCGCGCTCGCCCGCCTCGCGCCAGCGTCCGCCCTCCATCTCCTCATGCAGAGCCGTGCCTTTGAAGACGGTCAGCATGTTCGCGCCCACAAGGAAAGGCCGCAGCCGGTTGAACACACGCGCCGAAGCCTCCGCCCCCGCAACGCCCTTCCCCGCCCCGCAGATGCCCGCAAGGTAGAAGAAGCCGTAGGAGATGCCCGCACGGTCGAGCCTGCCGCACTGCTCCACGATGTCCTCCGGGGCGTAGCCCTTGCGCATGAAGGCGAGCGCGGTCCTGTCGCCGGTCTCCGCCCCGATGGTGAGCGCGTCGAAGCCCGCCTTTCGCAGTGCGAGCAGGTCCGCGTCCGTCTTGTTCATGCTGTCCGTGACGCGGGCGAAGCAGCCGATTGACCTCACTGCGGGCAGATGGCGTCTGATGAGCGCGGCGATTTCGAGCAGACGCGCGGCGGAAAGCGCGAATGGGTTTGCGCCGGTGAGGAACACGCGCCCAATCTGCCGCGGCCTCTCCCCGAAAAGCCTTTCTGACGCGAGCGCGGCGGGGCTGTGCAGGGCCGTCTGCACCTCAATCAGGTCGCGCTCAATCACATCGAGCGGCGCGGCGCGGAAGCGGAACGGCAAGTCCGCGTACAGGGCGCAGAACTTGCACCTGTGGTGGGTGCAGCCCGCGGTCGCCTCAAGAAGCAGCGAGCCGGCCTCGTAGGGCGGCCTCCAAATCGTTCCGGTGAAATGCATGGTGTCCTCCTTTCCGCCAGCATAACCGAAGAAAAAAGAAAAGTAAGTACGGTACTTTTTTACCGTGCTGAAAAAAATCCGTTTTCGTGCTA
>JAFLSP010000161.1:0-1856 GCA_022510885.1 Treponema sp.
CCCGTCTCCTGCCCTTCTATGAGCAAGCCACGGACAGCATCAAAATACTCGTTTATGTTGCCCTCAATCTTTTTGAACAGATGAAATTCCTCTTTTTTGTTGATTTTCTGCCTGATGTTCTTTGCATCGGTAAATTCGGTCGTGCGCTCATCGATGTCTTTAAATGCCGTGATGACCGTTCTGATACGCTCGTCTATATCCAAGGAGTCTATTGCGGCGGGCTTTCGCGAAGTCCTGCGCTGGATTTTGCTGGCGCAGTCTTTCAGATACTTGAACCACATCCTCGCAAAACAGGAGGCGACATTCCCGCCGTTCAGACCGCTGGTGTCCACGTTATACGGATTGTCGGGCAAACTTTCTTGCAGGGAGGCGCGGACGGAGACCTCATCGTCCTGCCGTATCAAATCTTCTATATGGTTCTGAAATCCCGCTCTGTCCGCGTTGTCCAGTATGTGCCTGGCAAGTCTTTTGGAGACATCGCGCCTCCCGTTCAGGACCTTCGAGATGTCGGCCCTGGGTATGGACACGCCGCTGCGCACGGAATATTCCGCCAGATGCCAGAACAAGTCCTCGCGCTCAATCATGCACGGATATATATCTTCTGCCGTTTCCAGTATGAACATGACTGACATATTTTTCCCTAACTCGTCCTAATCTGTCCGCAGGAGCGGCCAACCTGTCCTAAGTCGTCGTTGCGCCATGCCGTCCTTAGTATATTGGGGATGAAACCAAGAGAAGCAGTGCTTCCAGGTTTCCAGTGGGCGTAGGCCTGCTGAATCCAATATAGCGCAATCCCGCAGTCTTGTCAGCATGCGGACAAAACTGCGGGATTGCAAGGAGAAGAAATATGAACTTGGACGCAAACAACACGTTCATCACTATTCAGGAATCGGTCAACGGCAGGGTTGCCGTCAGGCTACAGAAAAACCAATTCGCCAGGGACGGGCAAGAGAGCTTCTACGGCAAAGTGGAGCGCCACACCTATACGGCGCAGAACATCATCGACCTGATGATGCAGAAACTGCCGTTGATGGACGCGGGAACGGTCGCCAGCGTGCTGAACGCCTACACGAGCACGGTGGTGGACGCGCTTGCAGCAGGGAACGCGGCGAAATTCGGCGAGCTGGGCACATTCTACATTGCGGGCAAGGGCGTGGTGGACAGCGAAAGCGGAAAGCCTACCCTTACAGTCAAGTTCACCCCGTCGCAGAAGCTGAAAGACGCGGTGCAGAACGTCGAGGTGGCATCATCGGGGTACGTTGAGCCGTGCGGCGCGATTTCGGGCATCACCGACGTTACCACCGGCAAGACAGACGGCTCGCTCACCATGGGAGGCTCCGTGCTGGCGAACGGCACAAACCTGAAAGTGGGCGGCGCGGACTCGGGCATCTGGCTTGCGCCGGTCGGCGAGAACGGACGGCTTTCTGACGACGAGGGCGACTGGGTCAAGGTCGAGACCGCTTTGGTCTACAACCTTCCGTCAAAGCTGCTGTTCGCGCTCCCTGCGTCCGCAGCGGCGGGAAGATACCGAATCGTAGTGCGAACGCGCTACACGGGAAAATCCAGCCGTGAGCGGAAGGAACTGCTGGAGGCGGTTTCCGAAACAGTCGTGATTGCGTAACACCAAGTTCGGGCGGTCTGTCCTGTACAAGGGGCAGGCCGCCCGTTTTTTTTTGCGCGCACACTGCGCATTTATTAGGCGCACATCGCGCACTTACTTGGCGCACACTGCGCGCTTATTTGGCGCACACTGCGCGCTTATTTGGCGCACACTGCGCACTTACTTGGCGCACACTGCGCGCTTATTTGGCGCACATCGCGCGCGCGGCTTTGTCACCTGCCCCTGTTTTTGCGCA
>JAFLSP010000161.1:1956-3456 GCA_022510885.1 Treponema sp.
CTTATTTGGCGCACATCGCGCGCGCGGCTTTGTCACCTGCCCCTGTTTTTGCGCAAAACAAGCCCCCTCTATCACCAAATGACAGCGGAACTGTGATATAATCATACCGATGAAACTGAGGAGATGCGTATGAACCGTGACTGGGAAAGCGATTACGAAGAAGAATGGAAGTATTACAGCAGGAAGAAGCGGCTCGACAAGGGCTTTGCATGGACGAGCGAGGCCGTCCAGAAACTGCGCAATCTGAACGAGGGGCTTTCCAAAATACAGGATACGCTCGTTGAAAAAATGCGCGAGGCCTACGAGATTTTCTCCCGGCTTGAGAAAGAGGGGATGGAGTTTCTGTACGGCTTTAAGGTGGTCGGCTGGTATGACTTTGAGAAAAGCTGTGTTACCGAATACTATGAGCTTGAGGAGGAGCCGACAAAAGCGCAGGAAAAGGAATACCGCAGGTGGGATGGCATTGCATCCCATTCCTCGGAAATCCTTGAGTCATGGCGGCTTGTGCTTGATTCTGAGACCGGGGACTTCATGCCGCTTTCAAAAATCCGCATAGCACACACAAAGTGGCTTCCTTTGTTCCCTGATTTTCCGAAGCAGGAGAGCATCACTGCCTGTAGTTTTCTGGCCCACCTGATAGAAAATGACATCACGTTCAGCAACAGGGATTTGATTGCGTGCACGCCGGAAGATTTCTCCCCAGTCCTTAGAATCGTGCTGAACCGTCCGGTGAGCGAATTATACGACGGCTTTGCCAATGGATTCCGCAGCAGCAGTTTATACAGAAAGTTTCCCTATCCCATTGCGCACATGGTCGGCGATATGCTGGAAGACAGACACCGATGCGTTGGGCGGAAGACATTTGAATGGAATGAGCAGAACATTCAGCGCATACTGGAAGTGAACGGCTGGCTTTGGAAGCGCTGGAATGAGATGAAAAGATGGATGAAAGAGCTTTCCGCGGCGTTCAAGACACTTGCAAAGACAAACCCGGCGTTCAAAAACTATTGGATGGAGGGGGAACTTGTGTATCAAGGCAGCCAGGCAACCGACATTGCGACCGTGGAAATGCAGAAAGCGATGACCTGCTTCGCGGACTTTTTTCTATGCGCTCCACTTACGTGCGAGTCCGACAGCCGGCGGGAGATTGACGACTTACAGCATGACGACATGGAAGCCGAGGGCATAAACTGGAACTTTGAGATTTTCCGGGAGCATCTGAGCGAGGAGCAACGGAAAATCCCCTTCCATTATCTCATGCACACGCTTTTTGTTGACGACCTCATCTACACGTTCCAAGATTTACTGCGGATGCGCGAGGAAGACTGGAAAAACTGGCTGACATTCTCTTTTTGGGAGGACGACTAGGCGCAAGCAATTTCTGCGAGTCTCCCCCGCTTCGGAAGCAGAGGGGGTGTCCAGTCCCAAAAACATTTACAAGTCGGCTACAGCAGCTTGAACAGTTTGTCCACGTGGGGCGCGTGGACGAACAGCACGTTG
>JAFLSP010000162.1 GCA_022510885.1 Treponema sp.
CAGCATGATTTTTGCTTTTAAAAAACTCGATGAATTTTGAACGCAGTTCGTTAGCAGTCATACGACCATTCTATGCATTTGCCGTCTATTCGTCAATGCGTGTGAGCACGAGCGGCCGCTCCTCGCTCTGATAGTAGCCGTCGGGGCGGACGACTACGGGGCGCAACACGAGTGTCGTCGTGTCGGTTGTCATTTTGTTCTGTGCACGGCGATTTGCCGTCTCCTCTGCCACTTGACGGTAACCGAATACATACGTCGTCTTGAAAAACGGTCGGCTCGTCTCCGACCGGAATTGGAGCACGGGCATTCCCGAGACGGTCAGCCGCATGAACCTGCCGTTGTCCTGCATCATACCGTTCTTCGTCGTGTACGTGCCGTCGCCGAACGCGATTTCAGTGCCGTCGCTTGCCTTCCACCGCGCGGCGACAACCTCCGCGAGCAACTCCGCCCCCGTGTCCTGCACGGCTTCGCCCGACTTGACCGTCAACTTTTTGTACGCGCCGTCCCACAAGTTCGACTCGGAAATGTTCATGCGCACGTCGTCCTGCAAATGAATGCGGATTTCTTCCGCACCGATTACGGAGATGTCGCACCGCCGCGACAAGTTTTCAATTGAGGCATTGGTCGCCGTAAAACTCATGCCACCGCGCCGCACGCTACCGTTCGTCCAGCGGTAGACTTCCTCACTGTCGCCATATTCAAAGATGATTTCGCGCGCAGTCGCGTCAAAAAAGACATAGCGCATCTCGCGCGCAACGTTCTCAGTCTTGTACCACAACCCGTCAAGAAAGCGCGAAAAATCTTCTTCCGTGCGAATCTTCGCCACGGTCGCCGCAGCAACAGATGTTCCCGTCTGGCGCGTCCGCCGAAATTCCGTATATTTCTGCTCCGCTTCGTTCCAACGATACTCCGTCTGGATTTGGTCAATGCGGCTGCCATCTCCGGCGGCTTCCGTGCTGTGCACCCACACGGGAAAACTCGCGCCTTTTGCAAGCGAAAGGTCGTAGGTCTCGTCCCGGTCAAGCTGCTGCACGAACACCGTGCCGTCCGTGTCAAAATCGCCGATAAGCGCGACCTCAAGATTTCCCCGCCTGTCCCGCGCCCCAAGATACATCCGCAGCACCGAATGCCCGTCCGCTCCCGTTCCTTGATACACCAACGCGCTGTGGTGATTGCCGATGACATCCAACGCCGTACACGCAAACGTGCGTGCCTGCGTCACCACCGTCACAATAGTTGTCGCGCGTTCGTATTTTGTCAGCCGAGCATTATACAGCGCGACTACCAGCGAGATGAACGGACTAGCCGCCGTCCTGACCACGTTGATTTGGTCATCATATCCGTCCCCGTCAAAGTCCATCGTCACGACAGAAAGCAGCGTTTCGTCCCGTGCAAGCGTGATGAACGACAGTTCGGTGTAGGAATCGCGAGAGGCGTTCGCGTCTGTCTCCGCCGTATCCAGGTCACCTACGACCGGCGTGACAACCCGCGCACGGTGCATCGTCGTCTCATGCCTAAACACCCGCCGCGCGAGCAAAACACACGCAAGCAACGCGACAACGGCGACAAAAACGGCGGAAATCATTCGCTTCATACGGTCAGTGTACCAAAAACCCTGCCTTGACACAATATTTATTTCTTATTATAAAAAACGCTATGGAAATCAAAAACATTGACCTGTTCGAGACCGCACCCGTGCCGAAAGCTGTATTCTCGCTAGCAATCCCTACCGTACTCAGCATGATTGTCGCCGTTTTCTACAACATGGTGGACACGTTTTTCGTGGGGCAGACAGGAAACCCACACCAAGTGGCGGCCGTCAGCGTGGCGACCCCGGTGTTTTTGTTTTTCATGGCGGCGGGAAATATTTTCGGCGTGGGCGGCTCGTCGTTTTTGAGCCGCGCGCTCGGAGAGCGGCACTACGAAAAAGTGAAGAAAATCAGCTCGTTCTGCTTTTACGCGGGCATCGTCGTCGGTATCATCGGACAAATCCTGATGTTTGCCTTCATGCGCCCGATTTTGGAGGCAGTCGGCACGAGTGGCAACACCTTTGAGTTCGCGCGCCAGTACCTTTCCTGGGTCGCGGTCGGCGGACCGGCAATCGTCGTCTCTGGCGCGTTCACAAACCTGATTCGCGGTGAGGGCGCGGCAAAAAGCTCCATGGTCGGCATGATGACCGGCACCGTAGCGAACATCATCCTCGACCCGATTTTTATCCTCGATTCGTTCTGGGGCATCCCCGGGCTGGGCATGGGCGTGGCAGGCGCGGCGATTGCCACCGTCATCGGGAATCTCGTATCGCTTGCCGTGTTCATGACGCACGTCTGCTCCAAGAACTCCGTGCTTTCAATTAAGCCGCGCTATTTTTCAGTGCGCGGCGGCATTCTCTCGGGTGTGCTTGCCATCGGGCTTCCCGCTTCGCTCACCAATATCCTGATGAGTCTGAGCAATATCGTCACCAACAACGTGCTCGTCACCTACGGCGATATTCCTGTCGCGGCAATGGGCATTGCCATGAAAGCAAATATGCTCGTCATTTTTGTGCAGCTCGGGCTTGCCATGGGCATCCAGCCGCTCATCGGCTATAACTACGGCGCGCGTAACTTTGGCCGCATGAAGTCCGTCATGAAATTCGCCATGCTCTGCGTAGTCGTCGCGGGCTGTACGCTCACGGGCATCTATTTTGTCTTTACGCGGCAGATTATCAACGTGTTCATCAACGACCCGCAGGTTATCGAGACGGGCATCATGCTGCTGCGCGCGCTGATGTGCTCCGGTCCTTTCATCGGCATTATGTTCGTCTTCAACTTCGCGTTCCAAGCAATGGGAAAAGCGATTCCGGCGCTCGCGCTCGCCGCAAGCCGCCAGGGATTCATTTTCCTGCCGATGATTTTCATTCTGAACGCGATATTCCACCTCGACGGCGTGATTTTCGCCCAGCCCATCGCCGACTTCTGCGCGCTTTTCATGGCGCTCGGCATGTTCCTGTACATGGGCAAACGGTTCGAGCGAACGGAACGCCCGCAGACGAATGGATAGCACGGCCGATCCGTCGAGAGGATGAGATACGAATGAACTATAGAAGACAGGCGAAATAATTTTCTTTTGTTCCGATTTGCGTATATGCTTTGACCGCGTTACTGTTTTTCTGCCTCTGCCTTTTTCATAGTGTAGGAGCATTGGCAGTTTTATTTCTCATTTCGTTTCATCTCTGTACCTTTTTCGGATATGTCTCGACAGCCATCTCGTCCATTTTGAGTATCGTGTTTTCGATGATTTCTTTGATTTTCCCAAAAGAGCGGAGAGCCATAGTTTTTTTATTCTATCGTGCGCCAATACCGTCGCCGTGCCGTGGGTACTATATCTCTATACTCAATTTTTTGGATAAATGCAACGTAGTCCGCAGCCGACCGCAGAAAAATGAAAAATCGGACTTTACGCAACTTTGATAGAAA
>JAFLSP010000163.1:0-1117 GCA_022510885.1 Treponema sp.
TCTGCAAGGAAAAGGACGAGCGCGAGACGCGCGTCGCGCTGATTCCTGATGATGTGAAGAAGCTGGTGTCGCTGGGCTTTGAGCTCAAGGTCGTGAGCGGCGCGGGCTTGAAAAGCGGGTTCTCGGACGAGGCCTACAAGGGCGCGGGGGCGGCAGTCGTCGCAAAGGAAGAGGATGCGCTGGGCGACAGCGAGATTGTCGTGCGCATCATGAAGCCTGAGAGCGCGGCGGGGCTTAAGGAAGGCGCGCTGCACCTGAGCTACCTCGACCCGTTCAACGAGAAGGAGCTGCTGAGCGACTTCGCTCGCGCGGGCGCGCAGGCGGTCTCGCTTGAGATGATTCCGCGCACGACGCTCGCTCAGAAGATGGACGTGCAGTCGTCGCAGACATCGCTCGCTGGCTATGTCGCGGTGCTGAACGCGGCGGCGAGGCTTCCCAAAATCCTTCCGATGATGGTCACTCCTGCGGGAACGATTACGCCGGCGCGCGTGTTCATCATCGGCGTCGGCGTCGCGGGATTGCAGGCGATTGCCACGGCGAAGCGTCTCGGCGCGCGCGTGGACGCCTTCGACACGAGGCCGGTGGTCGAGGAGCAGGTGCGCTCGCTCGGCGCGAGCTTCGTCAAAATCGACCTGGGCGAGATGGGGCAGACTTCGCAGGGCTACGCCAAGGAGCTGACCCCGGAGCAGATTGCCAAGCAGAAGGAGGCGCAGGCGAAGGTCTGCGAGAAGGCGAACATCGTCATCACGACGGCGAAGGTCTTCGGGCGCAAGGCGCCGCGCCTCATCGAGAAGAACGTGCTCGACCGAATGCAACCGGGCTCCATCGTGGTGGACATGGCGTGCTCGACCGGCGGCAACGTGGAGGGCTCGAAGCTCTTTGAGAGCGTGGTGACGGACAACGGCGTGACGATTATGTCGGGCGACCTGCTTGAGCGGCAGGTTCCCTACGATGCGTCAAAGATGTTCAGCGGCAACATCACGGCGTTCCTCACGCACGCGGGATTCTACGACAAGGAAGCGAAGGAATTCAAGGTGAACCTCGACGACGAGATTATGAAGGGCTGCCTGCTCACGCAGGGCGGCGCGATTATCCACGAGCGCTTCAAGGCGTAGGA
>JAFLSP010000163.1:1217-3380 GCA_022510885.1 Treponema sp.
TGTCGCTGTTTGAACCTTTGTAAATTATTATAGGAGATATGTATGGACATAATGCTTATTTTCGTGTTCGTCATCGCGGCTTTTTTGGGGCTTGAGCTGATTGCGAAAGTGCCCTCGCAGCTGCACACGCCGCTCATGAGCGGGACGAACGCCATCTCTGGCATCACGGTGGTCGGCGCAATCAGCGTGACCGCCGTCGCGGTGACGGTGAGCAATGGCGGCTACAGCCAGCTCGGCTCAATCCTCGGCTTCTTCGCGATTGTGTTCGCGACCATCAACGTTGTCGGCGGCTACATGGTCACTGACCGTATGCTCGGAATGTTCAAGAAGAAGGACGACAAGAAGGCAGGCAAGTAAATGAGCGACACACTGATTAAAATCCTCTACATGATTTCGTGCATCTTCTTCATCCGCGGAATCAAGCTCCTCGGCAAGACCGACACGGCGCGCAAGGGCAACTGCTACTCCGCCGTCGGTATGCTCATCGCGGTCGTGACCGTCCTGTGCGAGCAGGGCGTGGTCGGCTCATGGAACGCGGACTTCCGCTTCAACGGCTACGCTTACGTGGCGGCGGCGGTCATCGTCGGCTCGCTCGTCGGCATCGTCTGGTCGAAGAAGGTGCAGATGACGGGGATGCCTGAGCTGGTCGCGCTCTTCAACGGATTCGGCGGCCTGTCATCGTTCCTCGTGGCAATCGCGCAGTACCTCGCGCAGCCCAAGGGCGACGCCTTCACGTCGGTCTCGCTGGGGCTGACGATTGCAATCGGCGCGGTGGCGTTCACCGGCTCGGTCGTGGCGTGGGGCAAGCTGAGCGGCAGGGCGTTCAAGAAGAACGCGGCGATTCCCGCAAAGAACTTCGTGAACGGCCTTCTGTGCGTGGTCGGCCTCGCAGGAATCGCGGCGTATGCGCTCGCCACGAAGAACAACGTCCCGGCAAACTCGTTCTGCTTCCCGCAGATGGAGCGCTGCGGCATCATCGTGGCATCGGCGGCGTTCCTCATCCTCGGCTTCACGATGGTCATGCCGATTGGCGGCGGCGATATGCCGGTCATCATCTCGTTCCTCAACGCGCTGTCCGGCCTTGCGGCGGCGTTCGCGGGATTCGCAATCAACAACACGGTGCTCGTCGTCTCCGGCTGTCTCGTCGGCGCGTCGGGCCTGATTCTCACGCTGATTATGTGCAAGGCGATGAACCGCACGTTCGCGAGCCTCCTGTTCAAGAGCTTCGGCGGCGCGAAGAAGAAGGGCGCGTCCGGTCCTGCCAAGGAGCCGAAGGCGATGAGCGTGGAGGACGCCTACATGATTCTTGAGGCGGCGAAGAGCGTGGTGGTCGTGCCGGGCTACGGCATGGCGGTGGCGCAGGCGCAGCACGCGGTCAAGGAGCTGTGCGACAAGCTTGAGGACAACGGCGCGGAGGTCAGCTTCGCGATTCACCCGGTCGCGGGGCGTATGCCCGGACACATGAACGTCCTGCTCGCCGAGGCGAACGTGCCCTACGAGCAGCTCAAGACGAGCGACGAGATGAACCCTCAGATGAGCAACGTGGACGTGGCGATTGTCATCGGCGCGAACGACGTGGTGAACCCGGACGCAATCAACGACGAGTCCTCCCCGCTCTACGGTATGCCGATTGTGAACGCGCACGAGGCGCGCACGGTCTTCGTGCTCAAGCGCGGCAAGGGCACGGGCTTCAGCGGCGTGGAGAACCCGCTGTTCACGAACGACAACACCGTGATGATTTACGGCGACGCCAAGGCGACGGTGAGCGCGCTCGTGAGCGAGTTCAGCGAAGGCTAAGTAGCTTATGACAGAAGAAGCCCCGCAATGCGGGGCTTCCTGCTTTTATGCATGGTCGATACTGGACTTGAACCAGTGACTTCTACCGTGTGAAGGTAGCACTCTACCACTGAGTTAATCGACCAAGGTATTTAAAATCATACTGAAAAAACGACGACGTGTCAACTGGATTTTGCGGATTATCTGCTGTAGCACAGGCACAAAATCCGCTTTCATAAATAATGCAGTCAATGCAGTATAACTCAAGCATCATGTAGGCTTGACAGGGAGCGTTCGTTGCGTTATGTTGTAGCATAGTAAGGAGGCAGGGCATGGCAAAAAAATCTGACAACGCAATCAAAGGAACGGCGCGCGCTCCGCACCGCT
>JAFLSP010000164.1 GCA_022510885.1 Treponema sp.
TCAGCACGATAATCATCACTTTGTAGCGGAGCAGCACCGCGAACAGGTCGATAAGAGAAATCTCGTCGTCCTCAACCGGTGCGGGTATCGCTTCTTGCATTCATCGCCTCCTTGCCACAGTATACTGAATGTGCGCCATCGTTACAATACGCTCACTCCCCCATCTGCCGCGCCGCCTCGCGCACGAGCGCGCTCGCGCCTTTCTTCATAATCAGCAGCCGACCGTTCTTCTGCACGACGACCAAGTCATGTACGCCACACAGGGCGACGGGAACGTCCGCATAGACAAAATTGTCGCCGCTTTCCACCGAGACAACGTTTTTGTTGGCGGGGTTCGCGCAGCACTCGCTGAACGAATCCCAGCTGCCCACGTCCGTCCATGAAAAATGCGCTTTGACGGCGGCGGCGCGCGTCGTCTTTTCGGCAACCGCCTTGTCCACGGCGATGGCGGGTACAATCTCGTAGGCTGTTTCCAGTTCCTGCCATGCCTCCAACGCCGCAACGCCGTGCAGCGTCCTGAGCGCGGGCGCACCGCCGTCCGCCACGCCGTCAAAGGACTGGGCGACCTGCGGCGTGCACTGCCGCATCTCGTCCAGGAACATATCGGCATCGAAGGCGAACATACCGCTGTTCCACCAGTAATGCCCGTCGGCAAGATAGGCTTCCGCCGTGCGCCGCTCCGGCTTCTCCTCAAAATGGTCGATGGCGAACACGGTCCCGTCGCCGTACAGGTCGCGCCCCGCCTTGATGTAGCCGTAGCCCGTCGCAGGCTCGGCAGGGGGAACGGCAAAGCAAACGAAACGCCCGTCCTCAGCAGCCCGCGCTGCCGTCTCGCAGTCGCGACAGAACGTTTCGGCTGACCCGATAACGTGGTCGCTCGTGAGCACCAGCACCGTATGTCGCTTCGCCGGCTCTATCTTCTTCAAAAACCACACGCCCGTCATAATCGCTGCGGACGTGTGCCGCGCATACGGTTCAGCAACTACTACAATGCGCTCTTTGTCCGCAAAGGGGGCGCACTGACGCGCACATTCTTCTTCTATATCCTTGCGCGTGACGATGACAACCCGACCGCTGATGCCGAGTGCGAACGCGCGACGAACGCTTTCCTGCAAGAACGACGAATCACCGTCAAGGGTCATGAACTGCTTGGGATGCGCGTGGCTGCTCGCCGGCCACAGCCGCTCGCCGAAGCCGCCCGCCATGATAATCACGTCGCTAATCATGCAACCCCCGTGCCGCTACAGCGTCAGAAAGGCCTTGTACGCGCCGAAGGCCTGCGACACGTCCTCTTTGCTCGTCAGCTCCCAGGGCGCGTGCATACTCAGCACCGGAACTCCCGCATCAATCACATTCATGCCGTATTTCGCCGCGAGGTACGCAATCGTCCCGCCGCCGCCCTGGTCTACCCGGCCCAACTCCGCCATCTGGTACGATACCTCATGCTCGTCCAAAAGCGCGCGCAGACGGGCGATGAATTCGGGATTGGCGTCGCTCGCGCCGCTCTTACCGCGACTTCCTGTGTATTTATTGAAGACAATACCGCCGCCGAGGAAACTCGCGTTCTGCCGGTCGAACAGGTCGCCGTTCAGCGGGTCGTAGGCGGCGTTCACGTCGCTCGAAAGCATCGTGCTCCGCGCGAGCGCGCGCCGCAGCGTCAGGTCGGAGTAGCCGCCGGGAAGCCGCGCGATGACCTCCGCGAGCGCGTTCTCGAAGAAATGGCTCGCCATGCCCGTCGCGCCCACGCTGCCGATTTCCTCCTTGTCCACGCACAGGCACACGTTGGTGCGCGCGCCGGACGCGCTCTCCAGCAGCGCACGGACTGAGGCGAACGCGCAGGAGCGGTCGTCCTGCCCGTAGGCGAGGACAAGCGAGCGGTCAAAGCCACAGTCGCGCGCCCTGCCCGCCGGCACGATTTCCAGCTCCGCCGAGCCGAAGTCGTCCTCCGCGATGCCGTAACGCTCCGAGAGCAGCGCGAGGATGCGCTTCTTCGCCACGTCCTTCGCGTCCTTGTCGTCGTCCGCGCCCGCCTTGGGCGGAATCCCCGAGCCGACAATCACGTCCAGCATCTCGCCCGGAATGAAGTCGGACGCGGTTTTCTTCATCTGCTCCTGCGCGAGGTGCGGCAGAATGTCGCTGATGACGAACACCGGCTCGTCCTCCTGCTCGCCCAGGCAGACCGGCACCGTCGTCCCGTCCTTCTTGCAGACCACGCCGTGAATCGCCAGCGGCACCGTGACCCACTGGTATTTCTTGATGCCGCCGTAATAGTGCGTGTTCAGGTAGACCACGAAATCCTTTTCGTACAGCGGCCGCTGCTTCACGTCAAGGCGCGGAGAGTCGATGTGCGCGCCGAGGATGTTCATGCCGTCCGCGATGTCTCCCGAACCGATGACGAACAGCGCGACCGCCTTGTGCATCTGCCGCACGAACACCTTGTCGCCCGCCTTAAGCATGTCCACCGTCTCAATGTCCCGGAACCCCGCCGCCTGCGCAAGCGCGACAATCTGCCGCGCGCACTCGCGCTCCGTCTTGCCGCCGTCCAAAAATGCCTTATAGTCGTTGATGAATGCTTCGTCTGTCATGCGGAAAGTGTAGCACAACGAAGCGAAAAATGAAAGTCCTTAGGAAACGACACCTGCGGTGGTTGAGGCTCGCGCCCCCGCATTCCATTTCGAGAGCCTCAATGGCCATCCTTGTCCCGGCGCGTGAACACGAAAAACCTGCTCACCACATAGTTGGCGATAATGACACATACCTGCGCCACGACCTTGACCGCGATGCTGTTCCAGCGCAGCCGCGTGATGAACACGAAGAGAATCGCCTCCTCAAGCGCGAGCGTGGCAATCCTGCCCGAGAAGAAGCGGGCAAGCTCCGCAAAGATGCCGCGCACGCCAGAAGCCCTTCCCGCAAAGACCCAGGTGCGGTTCGTGAGATAGGCGAACAGCACCGCGATAATCCACGAAAGCACGTTCGCGCCATGCTCGTTCATCAAAAGCCACGACTCGAACAGCGCGAACACTGCCACGCTCAGAAAGAACGTCAGACCGCCGAAGAACAGGTACAGCAGCACCGCCTTGTGCCTGCGGTAAAACGGCTCGAACACCCGCAGCAGCGGCAAGCCCATCAGGCGGTCGAATATGTCCCTGTTCTCCCGCGACTCATCCATGCGTTTCATTGCGTCATCATCCGTCATGCGTCCGTGCGGCGACCTTGCGGTCATTCCGGAATCCGCAATGACCGCGCGACGCTCCCTACTTCTTCCCCATCAGGTAGTCCGCCACCGCCTCATACGCCGGAATCGAAACGGGGTCGATGTACTTGTTGGACGAGAGCGGGTTGG
>JAFLSP010000165.1 GCA_022510885.1 Treponema sp.
AACCGCCGAACCGTGCGCGTCCCCTTGTGCATTTTCCTGTTTTGCGCGATACTTGCGCTATGAGCAACACCAACGATGACGGGGCGAACGGGCAGCCGCCGGTGGGCGCAAAGACCGCGCTCGTGACGATTATCGGGCGGCCGTCGGCGGGAAAATCCACGTTCCTCAACACGGCGAGCGGCGAGGACATCGCCATTGTCTCGTCCTACCCGCAGACCACGCGCAACGCCATCAAGGGCATCGTGAACACGTCGCTCGGGCAGCTCGTCTTTGTGGACACGCCGGGCTACCACGATTCGGAAAAGAAGATGAACCTGCGTATGCGGGCAATCGTCACCGACCGGCTTGCGGACGCGGACTGCATCCTCTACGTGATTGACAGCACGCGGCCGTGCGGCACCGAGGAACAGGCGATTGCCGCGCTGCTCAAGCCGCACGCGCAGAAGACCGTCGTCGCCGTGAACAAAATAGACGACGCGCGCGCAAAGCCCGCCCCCGCGCTGGCGTTCGCGCAGGAGACGCTGCCGGACGCGCACCGCATCGTGCCGATGTCCGCAAAGAATGACACGGGCATTGACGACGTGCTGCGCGCGCTGTTCGACCTCGCCCCCGAAGCCCCGCACCTCTACGGCGAGGAATTCTACACCGACCAGGAAGTGGACTTCCGCATTGCGGAGGTCATCCGCGAGCAGGCGATGAACCGCGTGAGCCAGGAGCTTCCCCATGCCATCTACGTGCGCATTTCCGACATGGAGATGAGAACGCCGAACGAGATGTGGGTGCGCGCGTTCCTGTGCGTGGAGCGCGAGAGCCAGAAAGGCATCCTCATCGGCAAGGGCGCGAGCCTCATCAAGACCATCCGCGTGGAGAGCATCAAGAAACTGCGCAAGATTTTCCCCTACCGCATCGACCTTGACTTGCAGGTGAAGGTGGACAAGAACTGGCGGCAGAAGGACTCGCGGCTCGACAAGCTGATAACCTAGCCGCCGTCTGCTGACAAAACCGCCCGACTGTGCTACACTGTACTGTCGATATAGAGGTGAAGCAATGACGATAGTACAAAGCGTGATTCTTGGCGCGCTCCAGGGCGTGACCGAATTCCTGCCCGTGTCCTCAAGCGGGCATCTGGCGATTGCCGAGCGGCTGTTTCAGGTGGGCGACGTGCCGCCGCTGTTCAACGTGATGCTGCACGTGGCGACGCTGCTTGCGGTCGTCATCTATTTCCGCAAGGTCATCGGGCGGCTGCTCATGATTCTGTTCCGCGCAATCGGGCAGAAGGACGAGCCGATGAACTCCAGGCCGATTACCGACGCGAAAATCGCCACGCTCGCCCCGAACGAGCAGGCGGGACGCTACACGATTATCATGATTATTATGAGCACGATTGTCACGGGCGCAATCGGCATGGTCACGAGCAAGATGCTTGCGGACATTTCGCTCGCGCACATCTGCGTCGGCTTTTTGGTGACGGCGGGGCTGCTCGTCGCGTCCTCCGTCGTGGACAAAATCCGCTGCGTGCACCGCGCCGCCATCAACGGCGTTTCCGGCGAGCGGCACCTGACGGGCATCAACTGGTGGCAGGCGCTCATCGTGGGATTCGCGCAGGGCGTGGGAACGCTTCCCGGCATCAGCCGCAGCGGCGCGACGATTGCGGGCGCGCTGTTCAGCGGCGTGGACCGGCGCACGGCGGGCGACTATTCGTTCATCGTGGCGATTCCGGCGATTCTGGGCGCGTTCCTCCTTGAGCTGAAGGACTTGGACGTGGTTGCGGGGACGGTCGGCCTGCTGCCGCTCCTTGTCGGCTGTGCGGCGGCGTTCGTGGCGGGCTACCTCGCGCTCGCATGGCTGATGAACATCATCCGGCGCGGCCGCCTCGAATGGTTCGCGCTCTACCTGATTCCCGCCGGTGTCCTCGGCCTGATTTTCCTCTGATTGCGCCAAGGCGCACGGGCAGCGGTCATTCCGCACGGTGTACGGAACGGGCGGAATGTGCTATAACAGAGGCATGAACGCGCAAAAATCAAACCGCATTGACATGCTCTCCGGCTCGCTGCTCGACAAAATCTGCCTGTTCGCGCTGCCGCTTGCGGCGAGCAGCATTTTGCAGCAGCTGTTCAACGCCGCGGACATCGCGGTGGTCGGGCGGTTCGCGAGCAGCCGTGCGCTTGCGGCGGTCGGCTCGACCAGCTCAAGCATCAACCTGCTCATCAACCTCTTCGTGGGACTGAGCGTGGGCGCGAACGTGGTCATCGCGCAGTTCATCGGGCAGCACAAGATGCAGAAGGTGGCGCAGGCCGTGCACACGGTCATTTCCGTCGCGCTGCTCAGCGGCGTGTTCCTGCTCGCGCTCGGGCAGTTCGCGGCGCGTCCCCTGCTCACGCTCATGCGCACGCCGCCGGACGTCATCGGGCTGTCCGTGCGCTACCTGCGCGTGTACTTTCTGGGAATGCCCTTCGTCATGCTCTACAATTTTGGCGCGGCGATTCTGCGCTCCAAGGGCGACAGCAAGCGGCCGCTGTACTGCCTGACGGTGGCGGGCGTCGTCAACGTGCTGCTGAACCTGCTGCTGGTCATCGTGTTCCGCATGAGCGTGGCGGGCGTGGCGATTGCGACGGTCGTGTCAAATATGGTCAGCGCGACGCTGATTCTGTCATTTTTGGCACGAGAGGACGCGCCGTTCCGCCTGAACCTGCGCAGGCTCGCGCTGCAAAAGGAGTACGTCCTCGGAATTGTGAGAATCGGCGCGCCGGCGGGCTTGCAGGGCATGGTCTTTTCGTTCTCGAACGTGTGCATCCAGAGCGCGATAAACGCCTTCGGCGCGGACGCAATCGCGGGCGGCGCGGCGGCAAACACCTTCGAGATGTTCGCCTTTTTCCCGATAAATGCGTTCACGCAGGCATGCGTCACCTTCACCAGCCAGAACTACGGCGCGCACCAGTTCGACCGCTGCCGCAAGGTGTTCAGAATCAGCCTGCTGTGCGGCATCCTCGCGAACATGGCGATGGTCGGCCTGTTCCTGCTGTTCCGCCTGCCGCTGCTCTCGCTCTATTCGACGGACGCGAACGTCCTTTCCTTCGGGCTTGTCCGGATGCTCCACGTCCTTCCCTTCGACTGGATTATGTGCGGCTATGAGGTGAGCGCGGGCGCGCTGCGCGGCACGGGCCGCTCCATGCTCCCCGCCGTCATCACGATTTTCGGCACCTGCGTGTTCCGGCTCGTGTGGGTGTTCGGCATTTTCGCGCGTGACATACAGTTTGTCCAGCTTGTGGCCGTGTACCCTGCCAGCTGGGCGCTGACCGCCGTCATCATGCTGAGC
>JAFLSP010000166.1 GCA_022510885.1 Treponema sp.
ATCCATACGCCTACGATACACCCATTTCGCGGAAAAGTAAAGGAAGCGGCGGGGAATGGGACGGCACTATCGCCGCGTTTTCTCAAAAATCCCCCGCGCGCGGCTGGCGGTCTTTCACTTCCGCCCGCTCGCACTACAACAATGTTTCCCATTCTGCTATAGTGTCTGCATGAAATCTTTTTTTCCGCGCATTCCGAATACTTTCGTAAAGTTGGCTCGTCCGGTCAGGTCTGCCTGGGGACGATTTCCCGTGCTGCCCGTTCTGGGGCTTGTCATGGTTGCGGCGGTCTCGCTGTCGATGGCAGCGTATGAATTCTTCCGCATGGAGGACGGAAGAACCGATTTTGACAGGGCAGATGCATTCCGGGGGCGCATGGAATGCCTTGCGCTCGGTTGCTCGCTCGGAATGCTCGTTTCGGTCGCGGGGCAGCTGCTTTTGGAGAGGCGGTTCGGTCGGAAGGTGCAGCTCGTTTTTCAGGCGGTGACTGCGGTTCTTTCTGCGCTCGCGCTTCCTCCGCTCATTTCGGCTTTGGGCGAGCCGTACTGCTATCTGACTGTCGTTGGGCTGGATATGGCCATTGTGGCGGCGATTCTTTTTGTGTTTGCAAGGCGGCAGGGAACTGGCGTGGCGGCGGCTAACGCTGTCGTCGCGTTCGTTCTTGCCTGGATTTTCTCGCTCTGTGCCATCGCGGGATTTTTCATGGTCTATTACACGTTCAGCTCGCTTGTCCTGGAACTTGAAGGCGCGGTGAATGAGGTGACGGGAATCCTCTGCTGGGCGATTCCGCTCTGCGTCATTTGGCCGTGGATTTTCATCGCATACGCGGCGCGGGAACGCGAAGAGATTTCGATTCCTGCCGCGTACAAGGCCGTGGTGATGAAAGTCCTCTTTCCGCTCGCGCTCGCTCTTCTCGCGCTTCTGTACGCCTATTTTTTCAAGCGGCTTTTTATGCGCTCCATGCCGGTCGGCGAAATCAACCGTTTTATTTCTATGGCGAGCGCGGCATACCTCTTCCTCTACTTTGCCTCGCTTCCGTTCGAGGGCCGCTTTCTCCGCTTTTTCAGAAAACGCGGTGCGCTTTTCATCGCTCCGCTGCTCGCACTTCAAGTCGTAACGTTCATGCTGCGGGTGAGCGAATACGGCTACACATGGACGAAGTCGGCGGGTCTCTTTTATATAGCATTCAGCGTTGTGGCAGTCGCGCTCACGGTTTTTCGGAAGGGAATCCATGCCCGCGCCGCGTTCCTCGTCCTTGCGGCGGCGCTCCTTTTGGGAAGTGTCGGCCCGCTCAACATCGAGGACATGACGAACAGGAGCCAGCTCGCGCGCATTGAGCGGATTTACCGGTCGCACGGTCTTTTTAAGGGCGGAAGCCCCGTTGCCGAAGGAGCGAAGACCGCCCTCTCCCGCGAGGAGATGAAGACGGTCTCCGAGGCGTTCCGGAATTTTGACAGGAACAACAGGCGGCTTCCCGAATGGGCAAGGGCAGACTGGAAGGCTTTTGAGAGCACATTTGGCTTCAGGCAAAAAATGATTTACACTGGCTTCCGGCGTGTGCTGACGTTCAGATTGAGAAATGGAAACGCGCCGCTTGACGTGGCGGCATGGTCGCGCATTCGCGCTTTCAAGCAGAGCAGGTCTCAGATTAAGGGAGAAATCGCCATTGTCATTGAAATCGACGGCGAGACATTCGACATAACCGGCATCCTCCTCCCGCTCTTGACGGAAAAAGAAGATGAGGACGCTGTTGACCGCGAAGAGCCGCTTGTCATTCCGATTTCAGGCGGACGCTCGCTCATGCTCACGAATGTTTTTATAAACGACTCGCGCGATGAGGACGGAAATCTTGGTGACTCCTACTATGAGCTTAGCGGCTACCTGTGCTGGTGAGGGCGTTGCGCGCTCCATGACATGGGGCGGGGATGTCGGTTTTTTATCCGCCTGAGAGACTGAATGCAAGGCTATGGGACTTCAGTTTGGTAAAACTCATAAAACGTACCGAGTACGTTCGTTCGCTTTGGGCATTTTCGCAAAACGTACCGAGTACGTTTGTCTGTTTCAGCCATTTTTGACAAATGTACTGGGTACGTTTGTTAAAAATGGCCGTTTTCTGTGAGCGTACTGAGTACGTTTCCTCGCCGCGGACGTTTTTCGCAGGCGTACTCGCGGCGACGCTCTTTTTTCCGGTTTTCGGGCGTTTTTTCCTAGTCGATGGGACGATTTTTCAGTATCTTCTTGGGGAAACACTTTTCATCGGAGGAACGTATGAAAAAACTGAAAACGACGGTGCGCGTCACCGAGTTGGACACTGTGTCGGATGTCATCGTGCGCCTGTACAAGGCGGACTCGGCGGTGGCGGTGGATGAGCATCTGAAGGTCGTGATGGCGGAGGTGGAGGACTTGAGCGCGCGGATTACGACCGCAATCAAGAGCGACAGGACGGTTTCCACGCTGGACACTGCGGACGCACGGCGCGACGAGATTATCCGCTCGCTCGGTGCGCTCCTGAACGGCTACGCGGTCATTCCCGTGGCGGAGAAAAAGGCTGCGGCGGAGCGGCTGCTCGCCACGTTCGGCAAGTACAAGGGCATCACGGGCGAGAGCTACGCGAACGAGTCCTCGTTTGTGGAGAGTATGCTTGAGGACTTTGCTGACGGTGCGCTTGCGGATGCTGTTGCGGCGCTTGAGGGAGTTTCGACGTATTTGGCGGACTTGCGCGCGGCGCAGGATGACTTCAACCGTGCAAACGACGAGTTCACGGCGGCGACCGCGAGCAGGGGTGAGAGCGCGACGGCGGTCAAGAAGCCGCTCCTTTCCGCAATCAACGACAAGCTCGTTCCCTACCTCACCGCGATGTCCATTGCGGGCAAAGGCGAGTATGCCGACTTCATTGCCAAGACTGATGCGGAGATTGAGAAGATGAACGCGGCAGTCGCGAAGCGGTTAAAGTCCGGCGGGAACGCCGCGGAGTAGACCGGGCAGCGGGCGAATCGTCCTTTGTGCGGTGGTTTCGCGGGCATCAACCATCGGGTTTCGAGGACTTAGCCAGCGGGAAGCGCGCGCATCGCAGGATGTGCGCGCTTTGTTTTTGCTCACGCACTTTTCTTCTGCGGGACGGCGACGATGAGCGCAAGCGGGACGAGGTAGGGGAGGGCGAGGAGATGGCGAAGTGCCCTCGTGCGGACAGATTGTCTGCGTCTTATCAAAGGTATATGCTCTTGGCAGTCCGTTCATTTAGTTTTCAAGCAGCTCCATGACGGAGACCGAAAGCACTTTTGCGATGGCGGTCAGTTCTAT
>JAFLSP010000167.1 GCA_022510885.1 Treponema sp.
GCTGCTCGGCAAGCACGACAATCGTGCCGTTTATCTCCATCGACACGTCGTTCTCCAAGCCCTTGTAGACCACGTTCTCCAGCATGACGGGCTTTATATCCACCTCGCCGATTCTGAAACTTGTGCCGTGGATGGCGTTGTAGAGCGACAGGAAGTATTCCTTGGCGTTTACGTTCCTCCCAAACATATTCACGAAGAGCGTATCCCGGTAGGTGCGGCGGGGCGGTTCCTTGTTTTCGTCTGTCATAGCGTTTCCTCGCTTGGGTTAAAGATACGCGGGCAACCTGCCCGCGTATCTTTATATGCGCTGAAATGCAACTTTTACACAATTTTTTGGATATTTCTTGAAAAATCTTTCCGCGCGCACATCATATTCGGTAGTTTCGAGCGCCCAGCCACCGGCTAAGGCTTCGTCACGCCGCAATTTCCCGGCGCAGGCTGAACACTTTGTGCGCGAGCAGCGGCACCTCAAACAGCATCATGGCGACCCAGCCGATGCCGCAGGCAATGGCGACGCCCGCAATGCCGAGGCGCGGCGCGAGCAGCAGCGAAAAGCACGCGCGGGTTATCATCTGCGTGGTGGTGGCGGCGACGGTGGTCTTCATGTTGCCGCAGCCGCGGAAAAATCCCTGAAAGCCGTTGGTCAGCGCGGGCATGGTGTACAGACATGCCATGATGAACAGGTAGCGCCGCCCCAGGCGCAGGACTTCCGGCTCGCCGTCCCCGGCGAACAGCCACATGAGCCGGGCGCGGAAAGCGATGACCGCCACGCCAATCAGCACGCCGTAGGCGAACTCGATGACCACGCCCCTGCGCAGCCCTTGCAGCATCCGGCGGACGTTCCGCGCGCCGTGGTTCTGCGCGGTGAAAGTCGTCATCGCCTGCCCGATGCTCTGCTCCGGCTGAAAGCAGAAGTCGTCGATTTTCGTGCCGGCGTTGAACGTGGCGATTGCGTCCACGCCCAGCGGATTGACCGCGCTCTGCACGAGCAGCTTGCCCACGTACAGCACGGTCTGCTGCATGGCGGTGGCAAGGCTGTAGCTTATCGTCTTGCCCATGAGCGCGGCGTCCACCCGGCACTCGCGCGGGCGCACGGCAATGAGCGGCTCGCGCCGGTACACGTAGCCCACGCACAAAAGGCATGAGATTGCCTGTGCCGCCACGGTCGCAATCGCCGCGCCCGTCATGTCAAGCCGCAGCACGGCGACCAAAATCACGTCAAGGATGCCGTTGATGACCGCGCTCACCGCCACGCACACAATCGGGGTCTTGCTGTCGCCCACGGCGCGCAACGCGGCGGCAAACATATTATAAAAGAAGGTAAAGACAAGCCCGCAGAAGACGATGCGCAGATAATGCGCGGACGGCGCAATCAGCTCGTGCGGGGAGCGCACCAGGCGCAGCAGGGGCAGGGCAAACACGAAGCAGACCGTGCTCACGAACAGCGTGAACACAAAGCCGATGACGATGGTCGTGCTGATTTCGTGCTTGAGCTTCACAAAGTCCTTCGCGCCGTAGAATTCGCTTATCAGCACGCCCGCGCCCCAGCTGATGCCCACGATGAAAAAAATCATGATGTTCATGATGGGATTGGCGATTCCGGCGGCGGCGAGGCTCGCCTTGCCCGCAAACCGGCCGAGCACAATCGAATCGACCGCGTTGTAGGTGAGCTGAAAAAAATTCCCTAAAATAAGCGGCACCGCAAAGCCGACCAAGTGCCTTGCGATGCCGCCCTGCGTCATGTCCTTCATGCGGCGCGGCTAGTCGTTCCCCAGCTCGACCGAACGCTCGTAGGCTGCCGTCACGGCCTCAATCACGCTGTCGCGGAAGCCGTTGCGCTCCAGCGTCGCCACGCCCTCAATCGTCGTGCCGGAGGGCGAGCAGACGGCATCCTTGAGCGCGCCGGGATGCCGCCCCGTCCGCAGCACCATTTCCGCGCTGCCCTTGAGCGTCTGCGCGGCATAGGTGTAGGCCTGCGCGCGCGGCATTCCCAGTTTGACTGCCGCGTCCGCCATCGCCTCAATGAACATGAACACGAAGGCCGGCCCCGACCCGCTGACCGCCGTCACGCAGTCCATCTGCTTTTCGTCAACGCGCTCCACCTTGCCCGCCGCCGACAGGAGTGCCTGCGCCGTCGCAACGTCGTCCTCGCTCGCGCCGGGACTCGCGCACAGGGCAATCATCGCCTCGCCCACCGCCGCCGGCATGTTCGGCATGATGCGCACGAGCGTCCGCTTGCGCACCAGCGCGTTCGCGATTGTCTCCAGCTTCACGCCCGCCGCCATGGAGACGACCACGGCATCGTCGGAGAGCGCGGGGTCGATGTCGCGCAGCACCTCGTCCACGAACGCGGGCTTCACCGCGACAAAGACGAATTTCGCGCCCTTGGTCGCCTCCGTGTTGGACACGACCGCATTGCACCCGATTTCCTTGCTGAACGCAAGCGCCTCGTCAAAGGTCTTTGCGCTCACGGTGATTTTTTTCGGCTCAACCACCTTCGCCACCGCCCGCATGAGCGCGCCGCCCATCACGCCGCACCCGATGCAGGCAACATTCACGTCGATTTTCTCAGTCATGCCTTTTATTGTAGTGATTCGCCGCGTCCGTGGCAATTGGGAGAGGGGAACCCCTCTCCTTCCGAAGCGAGAGTACCCTCATCTGCTCGGTGGTTTCGAGGGTCAGTGGGAAACTACGTTGCCCGTGTAACTACCGATGGTTCTGCTGCAAGCACCGAACGGTCATTGCGGTTCTTGAAATGACCGCACTTGCTGATGCAGTTCTCGGCTCTAAGGTATAGCACTGCGCTGCTCTAGGCTACGCTAGTCCATCATTTTAGACTAAAGCAGTGCGCCGCTCTAGTCTGTAGCAGTCCGCTGCTCTAGACGATGCAGTCCTCCGCTACAGACTAAAGCAATCCCCTGCTATAGCCTAGAGTACACACTTGCTACTGCCCATAGCACATACCCTGCTATAGCCCGTAGCACACCCCATGCTCTAGGCAATAGCAGTCTGTTGCTTTAGGATAGCACGGTGATTTCGACCGGCGGTGGGAAGCCCGCTACCAAAACAAATACCAGGCATGGGGGGTTAGGGTACCGCCCAAGCCGTGCTGGGGAAAGAGGGTAGCCTGGAGGAAGGGAATCCCTGCTTCGGAAGTAGAGGAGTTTCCTCCCTCCAAATCAAGCGGAAAGAATACCCGCCCTTTGCAATTTCCCGCAATCTGCGCTACACTGCTCGTATGCATTTTCTTGAACTGAACGACGTGAGTTT
>JAFLSP010000168.1 GCA_022510885.1 Treponema sp.
ATCATCCCGTGGTACTCCTGCAACGAGCACACGCCGCCCTCGCCGCCGGTGCCGTTCTTCACGCTCTCTATGCCCTTGACGGCGGCGGTCGCGCCGGCGAGCGTGGTGATGTAGCTCACCTTGTACTTGAGGCAGGCCTTGCGGATTGTCTTGCGGTCCTCGGCGTAGTTGCGCTTGGCCTTGGGCGTGTTGATGACCAGGCACACCTCCTTGTTCATAATCAGGTCGATTACGTCCGGGCGGCCCGCGCCGATTTTGTTCACGGTCTGGCACCTGATGCCGTTCGCGGCGTAGAAATCGGCCGTGCCTTTCGTCCCGATGAGCGTGAAGCCAAGGTCCGCGAGCGTCCGTCCGATTGCCAGCACCTGCTCCTTCTGCCCCTCCTTGTTGCTCAGGGAAATCAGCACCTTCTTGTTCTCCCAGGCGGCGGGGGCGTGGGGAAGCTCGCTGCCGGCGGCCTCCTGCGCCTTGTAGAATGCGAGCGGGAAGCTCTCCGCAAGGCCAAGCACCTCGCCCGTCGAGCGCATCTCCGGGCCGAGAATCGGGTCAACGCCGGGGAAGCGGCTCCACGGCAGGACCGCCTCCTTCGCGCCGAAGTAGGGAATCGTCTTGTCCTTCAGTCCGAGCGACTCAAGCGGCTCGCCGAGCATCATGCGCGTGGCAAGCCGTGCCATCTGCGTGTCGCACACCTTGCTCACGAGCGGCACGGTGCGGCTCGCTCTCGGGTTCGCCTCAATCACGTAGACCTTGCCGTTCTCGATGGCGTACTGCATGTTCATCAGGCCGCAGACGTGCAGGCTCTCGGCGATTCTCCTCGTGTACTCCTTGATTGTTGCGAGGTTCTCAGCGGTGATTGACACGGGCGGAATGACGCACGCGCTGTCGCCGGAGTGGATGCCCGCAAGCTCGATGTGCTCCATGACGGCGGGGATGTAGACGTGCCGTGAGTCGGCGAGAGCGTCCGCCTCGCACTCAAGCGCGTTCTTCAGGAAGCGGTCAATCAGGAGCGGACGGTCGGGCGTGACTCCCACGGCCTTGTCCACGTACTCGCGCAGCGTCGCCTCGTCGTAAATCACCTCCATGCCGCGCCCGCCCAGCACGAACGACGGCCGAATCATAATCGGGTAGCCGATTCTCTCCGCGCAGGCCTTCGCCTCGTCAAAGTTGATTGCCATGCCGCTCTCCGGCATCGGAATCTCAAGCTTCTCCATCATGTGGCGGAAGAGGTCTCGGTCCTCGGCGATGTCAATCGAGTCGATGCTGGTGCCGAGGATGTTCACGCCGTTCTCCTGAAGCTCGCGCGCGATGTTGAGCGGGGTCTGCCCGCCGAACTGCACGATGACGCCCAGCGGCCGCTCCTTCTCGTAAATCTGGAGCACGTCCTCGGTCGTGACCGGCTCGAAGTAGAGCTTGTCCGAGGTGTCGTAGTCGGTGGAGACGGTCTCGGGGTTGCAGTTGACGATGATGGTCTCGTAGCCCATCTCTTTCAGCTGCATGGCGGCGTGGCAGCAGCAGTAGTCGAACTCGATGCCCTGCCCGATGCGGTTGGGGCCGCCGCCCAGAATCATGATTTTCTTCTTGTTGCCGCTCGCCTTGGACGTGTCGGGGGCGTTGTATGTCGAGTAATAGTAGTTAGCGTTCTCAACGCCGCTCACCGGCACGGCAAGCCACGCCTCCCGGATTCCAAGCGCGTTGCGCCTCGCGCGGATGTCCTTCTCGCTCACTTTGAGGATGCGGCTCAGGTACTTGTCACTGAATCCGTCCTTCTTCGCCTGAATCAAAAGGTCGTCAGCGGGGACTCTTCCCGGATTCTTGAGCATCTCCTCCTCCAGTTCCACCAGCTCCTTCATCTGCCGCAAGAAATATTCCTTCACGAACGTGATTTCGTGCAGCCTCTCCAGCGGAACACCCTTGCGGATTGCCTCGTAGAGCTGGAAGTAGCGCTCGCTGCTTGCCGTCCTGAGCATCTCGCACAGCTCGTCCGCCGTCCTGCGGTTGAAGTCCTTTGCGAAGCCGAGGCCAGCCCGTCCGTTCTCAAGCCCCCGGATTGCCTTCTGGAAGGTCTCCTTGAACGTCTTTCCGATTGACATGACCTCGCCCACCGCCTTCATCGACGTGCCGAGCGAGTCCTCAACGCCGCGGAATTTCTCGAACGCCCAGCGCGCGAATTTGAGGACGACATAATCGCCGTCGGGAGCGCCGCCCGGCGTGTACTTCTCCAGCGTGCCGTCGCGCCAGTAGGGAATCTCGTCGAGCGTCATGCCGCTCGCAAGCTTTGCCGAGATGAGCGCGATGGGGAAGCCGGTCGCCTTCGACGCGAGCGCGGACGAGCGGCTTGTGCGCGGGTTTATCTCGATGATGACCACACGGCCGGTCTTGGGATTGTGCGCGAACTGCACGTTCGTGCCGCCAATCACGCCGATTGACTCCACGATTTTGAACGCATCCCGCTTGAGCTTCTCCTCCAAGGCCTTGTCAATCGTCATGAACGGCGCGGAGCAGAAGCTGTCGCCCGTGTGCACGCCCACCGCATCGATGTTCTCGATGAAGCAGATGGCAATCATCTGGTTCTTGCTGTCGCGCACCACCTCGACCTCAAGCTCCTCCCATCCGAGGATGCTTTCTTCTATTAAACACTGGTGCGTCATGCTCAGGTCAAGGCCGTTCGCCACGATTGTACGCAGCTCCTCCACGTTGTAGCAGAAGCCGCCGCCCTGACCGCCCATCGTGTAGGCGGGGCGCACCACGAGCGGGAAGCCGATTTCCTCGGCGATTTTCTCCGCGCCCTCGATGGTGTGGCAGATGCCGCTGCGCGGCGTGTCGATGCCAAGCCCCTTCATCGTCTCCTTGAAAATCTCCCTGTCCTCGCCGCGCTCAATCGCGTCCAGGTTCACGCCGATGACCTTCACGCCGTACTTGTCGAGCACGCCCGCCTTGTTCAGCTCCATCGCCATGTTCAGGCCGGTCTGCCCGCCCAGGTTCGGCAGCAGCGCGTCAGGCCGCTCCTTCTCGATAATCTGCGAGAGCCGCTCCACGTTCAGCGGCTCGATGTAGGTCGCGTCCGCCATCACCGGGTCGGTCATAATCGTCGCCGGGTTGGAGTTCACCAGCACGATTTTGTAGCCCTGCTCGCGCAGAGCCTTGCACGCCTGCGTCCCCGAATAGTCAAACTCGCACGCCTGCCCAATCACAATCGGCCCCGAGCCGATAATCATAACCTTATTGATGTCCGTCCGTTTCATGGTT
>JAFLSP010000169.1 GCA_022510885.1 Treponema sp.
AATTCCGTCCGGACAAGGAACGGCGGAATGCCGCTCACGGAAATTCCGTTTGGACAGTCAACGGCAATCCGCCGGTCGCGGGAATTTCACTTGGACGAGCAACGGCAATCTGCCGGTCGCAGGAATTTCATTTGGACGAGCAACGGCAATCCGCCGGTCGCAGGAATTTCATTTGGACGAGCAACGGCAATCCGCCGGTCGCGGGAATTTCACTTGGACGAGCAACGGCATTCTGCATTCCCGCGCCGCCGGATGCACGTCAGCGCGACCGCCGCCACAATCATCTCGGCGAGCGGGACTGCGAGCCACACGCCCATGATGCCGAGCGCGGGAGGGAGGGCTATGAGCAGCAGACCGCTCACCGCCACACCACGCGCCGCCGCCACGAACAGGGACATCCTCTGGCGGAGAACCGATTGCAAGTAGTAGGTGGCCGCGATGTTCACTCCCATGAACAGGAACGCGAGGAAGTATGGGCGGACGATGCCTGGCGCGGCCATGACTGCCTCCGCGCTGTCCACGTGGATGCCGACAATCTGACGCGGGAACAGGATGCCCGATGTGGTGAAGGCAAGCCCCATGCAGATGACGGTGAGCAGCGCCATCTGCCAGGCGCGTCTGACGCGCAGAGCCTCGCCCGCGCCGTGGTTCGCCGAGACAATCGGCTGGATTGCCTGCCCGACCCCGTTGAACATCGACTGGAACAGCGTCGAAACCGCGACCACCACGCCGTACACTGCGAGCGCGGTCATGCCTCCGTAGCGGTTTATCTGGCTGTTGGTGAGGATTGTGAGGAAAGCGGTGCCAAGTTCAAGAGCTGCCGCCCCGAATCCCGTCGCGAGCGTCCTGCCCGCCGCGCGGACGAAATTCCCCGGGCGGACGAGGCGCAGGGTGCATCTCTTCGAGAGAAAGTGCGAGCACAAGACGGCAAGCTGCACGAATGTGCCGGTCACGGTGGCAATGGCCGCTCCGCGCATCCCCATGCCCAGCGGAAAGACGAGCAGCCAGTCGCCGAGCATATTGACGCATCCGCCGATGATGACCGCCGCCATCGCGCGTCCGGGCGCGCCGTCGTTCCTGACGAACGCGCCGAGGAACATCGAAAGCAGGAACGCCGGCAGGAAGCGGCCAATTACCCCCATGTACTCCATCACCTTGGGGAGCAGAGCCGCGTCCGCGCCGAAGAATGTCAGGATCTGGTTACGGAAGAGCTCGAACGCACCCCAGAGCAGGAGCGTCACGGCGAGCATGAGCGCGGCGGATGCCGTGAAGTATCCGTTCGCCTTGTCCCGCTTGCCCTCGCCGCGGGCGTTTCCATAGAGCACCGCGCCGCCCACCCCGCACAGGATTGACGAGAACGCGCACATCCCGTACATCGGCGTGATGACCGCCATTGCCGCCGTTCCCGCGGCTCCCTCCGACCTTCCGATTGCGACCGTATCGACCATGCTGTAGACGGTCATGACAACCGCGCTGACCATGGACGCGCCGAGATACCTGCGGTACAGCCGCCCGATGCCGTCCTTGACAAAATCCATGATTTCCCCCTTTCGGCAAAAAAACGCCAGACAAGATGAACCGCACGAAACGTCCGTCTTGTCCGGCGTCGCCACATACGCTGCGCTCGCCTCCGGCGGAAAGTTCATGCGACATCTTATCCGGCGTTGCACATACGATTTGCAACATCCTCCGATGAGCGAATGAAGTATATCATGGGCGGGGCGGAAACTTCAATCGGCGGGCATTCCCTCTCGCATGGTAGGCAGACTTCACTCCTCCCCGTGCGTGTTATTTGCGCCTCACTTCACGCCGGTTTTTTTGAGCCATGCCTCCACGTCCCTTACGAGCGAGCCTCCGCCCGAGTAGTGGACTAGAAGCCCCTCGGCAATCTCCGCTGACTGGGAAGAAAACTGATTCCCACAAAATGAAAGCCGACGCGCCCGATGGCGACCACCGTCTCATCCTGCGTGAACACCCGCAGCATCCGCTCCGGAAAACAGTTGAAGCAGAGCGTGCCGAGCATCATCAGCGCGAGCCCGAACACGATTGCCTCGGACAGCGTTTTCCTGCACCGCCTGATGTTCCCCGCCGCGTAGTTGAAGCTGACGACAGGCACAATGCACGTCTGCATCGATCCAAGCGGAATGAAGAAGAACGTCTGCCATTTGTAGTGCAGCCCGAGCGCGGTGACGGCATGGTCTGAGAAGCCGGAGAGAATCAGGTTCAGCCCAAGTATGTAGAAGGTGTATGCCGACTGCATCAGTATGTTCGGAAGCCCGATGCGGAATATCCTGCCCGTCCTGCGGGGAAACTCGCGTAGCGCGGAAGGCATTGCGAATCCTTTTCTCATCACGACCAGCGCCGCCGCTACCTGCCCCGCGACCGTGGCCGCCGCCGCGCCGGCGATTCCCATTCCCGGAAAGCCCGCCGTCCCGAAGATGAGGAGCGGGTCCAGCGCGATGTTCGTGACCGCTCCGATAATCTGCGCCGTCATCGGTGTCCTCATGTCGCCGCGGGCCTGCAAGATTTTCGTCCACACGCTCTCCAGAAACAGCCCCGGACTGAGCGCGCACACGATTCTGCCGTAGACAATCACATCGGCAATGACCTGGGGCGAGGAGGTCTGAATTCTTGCGTAAGCGGGCATAAGCGTCCAGCAGATAACGGCGAACAGGCACCACAAAAGCGCGGCAAGCGGAGTTCCTGTGCCGGCGTATTCCTCGGCCTCTTCTTTGCTGCCGGAACCCAGTTTCGCCGCCATGACTGTGTTGATTCCGACGCCCGTTCCTACCGCGAGGGCGATCATCAGAAGCTGGAGAGGGTACACGATTGCGAGCGCGGTCAGCCCCGAGCCGGAGTATCTCCCGACAAACAGGCTGTCGATGATGTTGTAAAGCGCCTGTATGAGCTGCGCCAGCATGACCGGCGGTGCGAGACGGAGCAATAATCTGCTTATCTTTTCCGAGCCGAACAGCCGCGCGGCTGTGTCCTCAGACCGCCCAGATTTTCTCTTCATGGGGAAAAGTATAACGGATTTTCGGGGGATTGGGGGAGGGGTGAATTTCGGTTAGCGGCAATCCGCCGTTGACCGAAATCCCGCTTGGGCAAGGAGCGGCAGTCCGCCGCTAACACTTTCCGCTACCGCCCCAGCCCCGCGTACCACTTGTCCACGGCGGACTGCGCCTCGCTTCGCTTGTTCTGCGCC
>JAFLSP010000017.1 GCA_022510885.1 Treponema sp.
TGAGCTGCCACATCCTCACCGCGATTCTCGCATGGCTCACCTTCCGCCACCACAGGAGGGCGTTCCCCGGCGAGCCGATTTCCGCCGAGACCTTCATGTGGGCGGGGCTGTGGAGCGCGCTGTCCAACGCGGCGCTCGGAAACGTTTTGGTGAGCATAGTCTTCTCGTTCTGGCCGAACACCGCGCCGCCGGTGCAGGGGCTGTTCATCGTCACCAAAAACCTCACCTTCGCCACGTGCTTTTCGGGAACCCTGATGAACCTCGCCGACAAACTTCTGAGCGCGTCCGTGTGCTGCGCCGCCTACCGCGTTGTCTTCGCAAAAGTAGATGGGGGGGGGTATTTCCTAAGTCGTTTTCGCGCTAAACGATGAGCGGACGTTCCGTGTGAAATTGCCGCAGACCTGCGGGAATGCGTCGCGCCGCGTTACGGTCGGCATGGACAGGATGTGCTTCCTACTCGTCGCGCTTCCAGGCGTCCAGGAACTCCAGCATGAACTGCTGAATGTCGCCGAACCATTTTTTCTGAAAGCGGCACAGTTCCGTGCCGATGTAGCGAAAGTGCCAGCATTCCCACATGTAGCCGGTCACGTCCTCGTAGCCCTGCGGAAAACTGAGCGACCAGCCGTAGTCGGCGGCGTGCGCGTAGACCCACTTGCCCATCGCCGTGTCCGCCCAGTCGTCCGTAATCGAGCCGAAGTCCACGGCGGTTCCCAGCTGGTGCTGGCTCGTGCCGGGGCGCGCGCTGTAGCGTTCCGCCTGCGCAAGTCCGTCCTCGCGCACGTAGCGGGCAAACAGGGCTTCCTGATACGAATACGAGCGGTAGGTCGAGCTGACCAGCAGCGTGATGCCGTCGCGCTGTGCGGCGCGCGCAAGGTCTTCCAGCGCGCGGTAGGCTTCGGGGCGCAATGAGAGGTCGTTGCGGTTCACGTTCCACAGCGCGTTCCGCGTGACGGGCATCAGGTCTTTCGGCACGTAGTCCGCGGAGACGGGGTGCGCCTTGTCAATCAGATAATACAGGCTCAGGTCGTCCGCGCGGAAGGTCTTTTCGGTCTCCAGCACAGCGGTCAGGTCGGCAAGGAATTCCTGCGGGTCGCCGTTGGGAATGGCCGCCTTCGCGCGCGCTCTCATGCCGCCCAGCACGCGGGCAAGTTTCTGCAAGGCAGGGGAAAGCGCCGCCTCGCGGGAATCCGCCGCCTGCGCGGGCTTTGCGTTCGCCCTGCTGCATGAGAGCACTGCGGCACAGCAGAGCACCGCGCAGACCGGGGCAAGCCGACGCATCAGCTCACCTCCGTCACGGAGCGGATGATGTGGAAGGTGTCGGAAAAGCCCGTGTCGTCGATTGCCTGCCGCACGTCGCCCGACGGGTTCATCAGGTACAGCCGGTGGCGGCTGTCCTCGCCGTCGTTGTGTCCCGCCATGATGATGCCGATGCCCGTCGAGTCGATGCCCGTCACGTTGGCAAGGTCGAGCACCACGTTGGTCGTCCTGATGTAGTCGTAGACTTTCGTCTGCAACTCCGCCGTCGTGTACGAATCAACCGTGCCCGTCAGCTCAAGCAGAATGTAGTTCGCGCCGTCCTTTTCCCAGATTGTCAGCTGCTCCATCGCGTCCCCCTGTCAGTTTGAAAGGCATTTCAGCACCAGAATGCTCACGTCGTCGTCAAGCTCCTTGGAGAGGAAAGCGGTGAGCGAGTCGAAGATGAACTGCGCCATGCGCATGCCGTCGTACATGGCGTTCTCGGTAATCGCCTTCTGCACGCGGTCGCGCCCGAACCGCTCGCCGCGCAGCGAGCGGCAGTCAATCAGTCCGTCCGTACACGCCACCACGATGTCGCCCGGGTTGAGCTTGAGCTTCTTCACCTTGATGAGCGGGCCGATGTCCTTCACGAAGCCCAAGACGCGCCCCTCGCCCTGCACCTCGATGACGTTGTTGAAGGCGCGCGTGTAGACGAACAGCGCGGGAACGCCGCAGTTGACGTAGTACATCATGTTGTCGGAAAAATCAATCAGCCCGAACACGCCCTCAAAGAACGTGCCTTTGGGCAGGTTGAAGCGGATGAACTGGTTGACTTTCTCCACGAGCAGCTTGAAGTCGCGCGTCTCCGCAAGGAAGGTGCGGATAATCGACTTGACGATGACCATGCTCATGCTCGCGCTGATGCCCTTGCCGCTCAGGTCGCCCATCACGAAGATGTGCCGCGTGTCGCTCAGGCGGATTAAATCCACGAATTCGCCGCCGATGTTGTGCGCGTGCCGCATCAGGTAGCCCGCGTTCACCTTGGGGCTGCGAATCGGGTCCATGTTCTCCTGAATCGACGTGATAATCTGCGCGGACATCCGAATCTCGCGGTTCACCGTGCCGACGACGCTCTGGTTGGCGATGTTCTTCATGTAGTAGCCGAAGACGAAGAAGTAGGAGTACAGGCGCGTGAACACGTCCTCGTCGTAGTCGTTGTACACGTTGCCCGCCGACTTCTTGCCGAGCAGCAGCGCGCCGAGCAGGTGGCGGCCCTCGGTCAGCAGGATGATGGCATCGCAGTCCGCCCGGTCGAACAGCGCCTGCAAGTCCGCGCGGTTCACGCCGTAGCTGTAGCCGTTGGTCGTCGCGCTGCGCAGCAGAATCGTGCGGTTCTGGTTCAGAAGCGAGTCGAGCACCTTCTCGTTCGTGGGGATGCGGACGGCGCGCCAGCCCTCCTCGTCATACGCCGAATCCATCGTGTCCGTATTGTTGTTGACCAGCACCTGCACCCGCGAAATCCCGATGTTGCGGGTCAGCATCTCGCGCATGTTCCGCACAATCTGCTCGGGCGCCTCGTCATAGTCAAGTCCCGCAAGGTCTTGTTCCAGCTGCTCCACGTACTGCACCGTGCGGAACACCGACAGCCGGTTGAAGAATTTGGTAATCTGGTACGAAAGCATGAGCGCGATGGCGACGACGCACAGAACCAGCGCGGCGAATTCAAGCGGCGAGACGGCGCGCGTGCGGTGCAGGAGCGGGAACAGCAGCCCGATGACTGCCGCCGGAATCAGGTAGCACAGCAGGAAGCGCAGCAGCGAGCCGAGCACCGCCATGCCGTCATACAGCACATTCTGCGTGGCGGCATGCACGAGGATGGCGTTCACCAGCAGGAAGGCGGCGGGAAACAGCGTCTCGAACAGCGGCACGCGCTCGGTCGCCTTGCCCAGCACGAACATGGCGAGCCAGAACACCACGAGCGCGGAAGCGTTCAGCACCGCCTTCTGATGGTCAAGCCGCGCCTCGCGCGCCTCGGAACGCAGCAGCATAATCAGCACGGAGATGACGGGCAGCACGTCCATCAGCATGAAACGGTAGAAATCGTACCAGGAGACCGTCAGATACTGGCTCAGCTCAGGCCCGAACAGCGGCAGCGCCGACACGTGGATGCCGAGGTATTCGGTGATGTCAACCGCCGTCACATAATGGAAGATGCAGCCGGCGCAGAGCGCGAGCAGCACATACTTGCCGATTTTCGCGGCGAGCGGGCGGCGGAAAGAGGGAAAGAAGATGCAGTACGCGCAGAATTCCAGCGCGTACCATGCCACCGCAATCAGCGCGATGCGCCCGCAGAATTCCGCCACGCGCGGCGGCGCGTACTTGCAGCAGAACACCGCCACCGCCATCGTAAAGGCAAGCACCGCGAGCACTCCGTTCAGCGTGACGAGCGGATTGTCCCGCTGCTCGTCCATCTTCTGCTCAACGTGGAACGAATACCAGATGAGGAACACGCCGATAAGCCCGTTCAAAACGACATATACCATCTCTTACCCCTGAATCTTCGCCACCAGCATCGTCACGTCGTCGCGCAGCTTCTTGTTCCCGTTGTAGTCAAAAATGAGCGACACCACGTCGTCAATGAATTCCTGCGGCTCCTTCGCCGCCGCGCGCTTAATCGTCGTGTCGAACAGCTCCGTCGTGCCAAGCTCCACGCCGTTGTCGTCCATCACCTCGGAAACGCCGTCGGAGGCCATCATAATCACGTCGCCGCTGAACAGCCGCTGCTCCGCAACCGTGATGTCGTCCAGCGGCAGGATGCCCACGAGCGAGCAGTTCGACGTGAGCGGCTTGATGCGGTGCCCCGCGGGCGAGCGCGTGATGATAATCGGGTCGGACATGGAGGCGTTGATGTAGCGGATGTTCATCTGCGCCGTGTCGATGATGCCGATGAACACGACCGTGTACTTGTCCTGCAAGCGCATGCTCTTGATTGCCGCGTCCACCGCCACGAGCATTCCGGGCAGGTCCTCCTTGTCCTCCATGATTTTGACCGTGTTCATCACCAGGCCCATGACGAGCGCCGCCGCAAGCCCCTTGCCCGAAACGTCGCCCAGCATGATGAGCGTCTTGTCCTCGTCAATCGGCAGCACCGTGTAGTAGTCGCCGGACACGTTGATGAGCGGGCGGAAATACGCCGCGAGCCGAACGCCCTTCACGTCCGGCATCTTCTGCGGCAGGAATGCCTGCTGCGCCGCCGCGAGCTGCTCCCATTCCTTGGAAAGCTCGGAAATCTCCGACAGCCCCGAAATGATGCGCCGCCGCGTCTGGAAGCGGCGGAATTCCTCGTTCAGCAGCCGGTAAATCTCCGAGTCGAACAGGCGCGTGTAGCGGCAGAACACGAACAGGTGCTGACGCGCGCTTGAGATGAAAAATCCGCGCGCCCGCTTCTGGCTGGACACGATGCCCATGCCGTCGCCCAAAAAGAACAGCCCCTCCGCCCAGTCTGCGGTGAAATTCATGCGCAGCGCGTTCGTCGTCTCCGGGCTGCTCGTCAGGCGACTCGGGCTGTTGTACAGCACGTAGTTCGTCTCTCGGTCGATGTACAGCACCGAGCAGTCGCCGATTTTCTCCAGCTGCTCGCTGATGAGCGCGGTAAAGTCGTCGAGCGAATAGCAGAAGCGCAATCGGTTGATAAACGTGTTCAGCAGCGCGGTCTCGCCCGTGGTGAGCGTGCGCCGGTGCAGCCAGATGCGGAAATTCGTGGAAATCGTCGAGCCGACGAACAGCAGCAGGCAGAACAGGATTCCCGCCACCGCCATCGGGAACAGATTCGGATAGCGGCTGAACGCATTTTCCTTTTGCAGCGGCACCAGGTACAGCGCGAGCAGGATGAACGACACCGCCACCATCACGTAGACCGCCGTCACCATAATCCGTCTGTTCGATGTATACATACGCACCCCATCAAGAACGATTCATGCAATTATACCATATCTTCGGCACTTTGACAGAGCGAAAAGAGGGAAACCGTCACGCCTCCCAAGCCGCGTCGCGATTGCCCGGATGAGCGACAAGTCCTCCTCCGAAAGCGCGGCGAGCAGGGGAAGCAGCGCGCGCACCGCGTCCGGCACGGCGGAGGCATTCCCCTCAGTCCTTCACCACGTACAGCGAGTGCGCCTGGTATTTCGGGATGAACTGCTTGGTCGCGCCGTGCTCGAAGCGCACGGTTATCAGGTACTCGCCCGCATCGCTCATCGCGCCTGCAATCACCACGCCGTCGCCGTAGTCGTCGTGGCGCACGTGCGCGCCCGTCCTGAATTCCCGCACAAGGGGGTCGTCGCCAAAATCGGGATGGGAAAGCCCGTTCGCGCCGAAATCGCCGCCGCGCAGCGCGGGCGCGTCCGCATTCTCGTCCATGCGGTAGCCGTAGGGCTTGTGTCCGATGGTCTTGACGTTGCCCTGCCCCATCTCCAGCAGGAAGGGGCTGATGTGCATGTATTCCGTGCGCGCGTACATCCGGCGCATGGCGCAACTCGTCAGGTACAGCTCGTCCTTGGCGCGCGTGATGCCCACGTAGCAGAGGCGGCGCTCCTCCTCCAGGTCATCTCCCCCTTTGTCCGCGCGCGGGAACAGGCCAAGTTCCATGCCCGTCATAATCACGCGCGGGAATTCCAGTCCCTTGGTGTTGTGCAGGGTGATGAGCGTCACGCTGTCGGGAGTCTCTGCGGTCTCGCTCGCGAGCGTGCGGTCAAGTTCGATGGTGTCCAGGAAGTCCAGAAGTCCGTCGGTCGTGCAGGGATACAGCGCCGCGCTGTTGGCAAGTTCCTGCATGTTCGCCACCTTCTGCGTGCCGGCAATTTCGTCCTGGCTTGCATGATACTCGCGCAAGCCCGACGTTTCCGCCGCAAGCTCCACGAGCGCGGACAGTTTTTCGCGCGGCTCCTCCGGCACGTCGGGCACGGCAAGCAGCGCGGCGCAGCCGTCAACTGTCTGCAAGAACTGCGCCAGTCCTTCGCGCGCCTTCTTGCTCAGGCCCGGCGCAAGGCTGCGGCAGGTCTCCGGCAGGCTGTAGGAGTCCGCGCCGTCCGCAAGCGACGCGCGCGCCGCCCGCACGATGTTCTCCTGCGTCGTCTCGCCCACCCCGCGCGCCGGTTTGTTCACCACGCGGCGGAACGCGATTTCGTCGCGCGGGTTCGCGATGAGCGCGAGCAGGGCGAGCAGGTCTTTTATCTCCTCGCGCTCGTAGAACTTGAGCGAGCCGACGACGGTGTAGGGAATCTTGCGGTGCAGGAATTCGCTCTCAAAACCGAGCGACTGCGCGTTCGTCCGATAGAGAATCGCCCAGTCCATGTAGGGAACGCCTTTCCCGTGCGCCAGTTCGATGAGGTCGGCGCAGAACTGCGTCTCCTCGTCCTGGTTCGGCAGGAACGCGAGCACGGGCATCTTTCCCGCGCCGCGTTCGGCAATGAGCGTCTTTCCGAGCCGTCCCGCGTTGTTCCGCACCACGCTGTCGGCAATGCGCAGGATTTCCGCTTTGGAGCGGTAGTTGCGCTCAAGCCGGACGACCGTCGTGCCGGGGAATTCATCCTGAAACCGGAGGATGTTCCTGATTTCCGCGCCGCGGAAGCGGTAAATCGACTGGTCGTCGTCGCCCACCACGCAGACGTAGGCATCGTTGCCCTCATGCACGCCGCTCAGCGTCTGCAAGAGCTGAAACTGCGCCACGTTCGTGTCCTGATACTCGTCCACCATGATGATTTTGAAGCGCTGCTGCATCCGGCGGCGCACCTCCTCGTTCTGCCGCAGCACGAGCAAGGGAAGCAGAATCAGGTCGCCGAAGTCGGCGTTGCCGGTCTCGCGCAGACGCTGCTGGTACCGCGCGTACACCGTGGGGAACTGCGGGTCGGCATCGATGTCGGCGAGCGCGGGGCTGTCCGGCAGGAGGCAGTAGTCTTTGGCGAGCGCAATGCGGTGCGCGAAGCGGTTTGCCTGCGCGCGGGTCAGTCCGGGCACCGCTTTGCCGACGAGCGTCGCCATGTCGTCGTCATCGTACACGGTGAACGCGGGGGCAAGCCCCGCCTCCTCGGCATGAAGCCGCAGAAACCATGCGCCGAACGAATGAAAGGTGCGAATCTGCGCCTTTTCTGCGCGCGGCTCAAGCTGCACGGCGCGCTCGTACATCTCCTTTGCCGCCTTTTTGGTGAAGGTGACGGCGAGAATGGAGCGCGGGTCGGCGTTCCGCTCGCCAATCAGGTAGGCGATTTTGGTGGTAATCACGCGGGTCTTGCCGCTGCCCGCGCCCGCCAGAATCAGCAGCGCGCCGCCTTCATGCACGACCGCCGCATATTGTTCGGGGTTCAGCACGGAAAGATAGTCCTGCGCCCGCGCGGAAAGCGCGTCCGCCTGCGGCTCGTAGGATTCGCGCAGGGCGGCAAGGATGTCGTCGTCGGGTTCGCTCGCCATCGGCTTCATTCCTCCGCGCGCGTGAGGTCTTGTGCGAACGTGAGCGCGGGCTTGGCAATCGTGGCGTTGAGCGGGCTGTCGGCAAGGAAATCGCCGTGCAGGTCAAGGTCGCCGCCCGAGACGACGCGCACGCGCACGAGCCGTCCCGTCTGCACGGCGGCGGATGCCGTTCTGTCGCTGCGGTCGTAGCGGATGACCACGCTGCCGTCCACTTCCGGTGCCTGAAACCAGGCGCGCCCGATTGCAATGCCTTCGTCGTCCGCCGCGTCGCGCGGCGCGAGGACCTCCTCCACCAGCACGTCGTAGTCTTTGCCGATGCGCCGCGCAAGACGACGGCGCGTCACCTCCGCCTGAAGCGCGGTGAGTGCGGCGGCGCGCTCGCGCGCGACCTTTGCGGGAACGTGCGGCCTGAGCGTGGCGGCGGGCGTTCCCTCTTCCTTGCTGTACGGAAAACAGCCGCTCCAGTCCGCCTCGATGGCGCGCAGAAAATCCTGCGTTCGCCGCGCCGCTTCGTCCGTCTCGCCGGGAAAACCCGTGAGGAAGGTGGTGCGGATTGCCGCGTCGGGGAACGCGGCGCGAATCTGCGCGACGAGGTTTTGGTAGCCCTGCGCCGTGCCGACGCGGTGCATCGCGCGAATCGTCGCGTCGTCGCCGCTCTGGAACGGGATGTCAAAATACGGAAGCAGGCGGCCGTCGCTCTTGATGACCGGCAGGATGTCCGCGTTGAAATGGTCGGGGTGGATGTACAGCAGGCGGACGCGGAACGTGCCGCTCAGCGCGGAAATGCGTTTGAGCAAGGTGCAAAGACCGCTTTCGGACGCGCCGCCCGCGTCCTCTTCCGCCGCGCCCGGCGTTCCGTGAGGAAGATGCGTGCGCCCCGTGCCGAACACGTTGTCGTCCGCGCCCGTGCCATACGCCGCCAAGTCCTGTCCAATCAGGTTGATTTCGTACACGCCTTTTGCGACAAGCGACGTGATTTCCGCAAGGATGTCGTCGGCGGGGCGGCTGCGCAGGTGGCCGCGAATGAGGGGAATGGCACAGAACGAGCAGCGGTTGTTGCAGCCTTCGGTAATCTTCACGTAGGCCGCGCCCGCAAAGGAAAGCAGCACGTCGCGGTCGCCGCCGCACACGCCGTTCTGCGCGGGAACGAGGACGGTTCGCTTGCCTTCCATGAGCGGCTCGACAATCTTGTCCAACTGCGCGATGTCGCCATTGCCAAAGATGCCGTCCGCTTCGGGCAGCTGCTCCGCCAAGTCTGCGGCGTAGCGTTCGGCAAGGCAGCCCGCAAGCAGGATTTTCGCGTCCGGATAGCGCTCGCGCGCGCTCATCACGGCGTTGAGGCTTTCGGTCTTCGCGCTTTCGATGAATCCGCAGGAATTGACGATAATCAGGTCCGCGTCGTCCGCACGGAACGTCTGCGTGTAGCCTTTCCTGCGGAGCAAGGAGACCATCAGCTCGCCGTCCACCTGGTTCTTTGCGCAGCCGTGCTGGTCGATGAAAAACGTGTATGCCTGTGCCATGCCGACACCGCTCAGTCAATCGACATGACAACCACTTTGTAGCGGCCGTCTGTGTCCTTTATCCAGCGGATGTCCTCGGCGATGACTTCGCCCGCCTTTGAAACGGCAAGGTCGTAGGTCTTGCCGTCGGCGATAATCTGCATTTTCGCGAGGTTGCCGTTGGAAACCCACAAGCGCACCATGTTGCTCGCCGTTATAGTCACCACGTCGCCGCTGCCAAAATAATCCTCGATGGTGTCCTTGCGGTCGGGACGGTAGCGGAACAGGCAGCCGGCGCGGAAGGACACGTTGAGCGTGAAGGGATACGCGCGGTTGTCCTCAAAGATGACGGTGCGCTCCTGTCCTTGCGGCAGCGACTCGGCATTCAGGATGTCGGTGTCCTTTGTCGTGGCGAACGCCGTTCCGCCGTCGCTCTTGAGCATGATGCGCACTTCCGCGCCGCGCTCGGTCTCGCTCGTCGAAACGTCCGACACGTACACAATCATCTCCGGCACGGAATCGCCGTCTACGTCAACTTCCCGTTCTTCCGCAAGGTCGATGAACTGTATGCCGACCGGCGTTTCGATGCCGAGTGAGCCGCGCGATGCCTGCGCCACGGTCAGCACGACATTTCCGTGCCTCGTGCCCAGTAAAAGCTGGTCGCCCTTGTATACCCGCCGCGCGAGCGGTTGGTCGCCTAGCTCGTACTGGGCGTTCTCCACCTGATTGCGTCTGGCAAGCTCTCGTGCGGGGTCGTTCATGTAGCGGCGGTAAAAGAAAACGGACAGGAACGCCACCGCGCCCACGAACAGAACGCCCATGACGACAATCGTGGGGACAATCCAGCGCGGACGGTGCTTGATGAGCAAGCCTTCGGGCACGGGCGACATCTGCAAGGTCTTCGCGCGGTACAGACCGTTCAGTTTCTCTTTGTCCAGACCCAAATAGTCGGCGTAGTTGCGCAGAAAGCCGACCAAATACGCCTCGCCGGGCAGACGGTCGGTCGCCTCCTCTTCCAAGGCCTCCAGATACCTGCTGGCAATCGTCGTCTCACGCGAAACCGTCTCGAAATCAAGCCCTTTGGCAAGGCGGGCTTCTTTTAGCAGTGCGCCGTAACTTTCCATAACTGCCTACTCCGAAAAGAGAAAATTGTTGTAATAGTTCGCGGACGACGGCGGGTCGTAGATAAATCGCTGGTCGGAAATCCCCGAGTTGAGGACGTAGTTCGTAAAACTGAAGCTGAACGTCTCGCCCTGCGGCGTGACCGCCTCTATCCTGCGGATGAGCTTTGAGTCGGGCAAAACTGCTATGCGGATAAAGCGGAACGCCTCGCTCGTATTCCGCCGGCTCAGCACGAGTTTGACGACCATCTCCTCGCTGCCATCGTCAAGCGGCACGGCATCCTGCCCCACTTCATACGCCACGGCGTAGTAGCGGCTCATCAATGAAAGCCCCTGCGGAGTGGCAAGCCCCGCGCCGCCTGCGGACGATTTCTCCACCACTTGCTGCAGAACGGCGTCCGAGCCGGGCAGATAGACGGTGAGCGTGTCGCCGTTGTAGGTAATCACCTGGTTTTCGGGGCGAGAGAAGTCGATGCGGAGCAAGTCGGGTCGCTTGAACGAGATTTTTCCTTCCATGGTCTGCCGCCCCGCCCTGATGTCTGCCATCGCTTCGTAATCACGAATCGCACCGTACCGCGCGGAAACCGTCTGAAAAAACTCGGCGGCAGTCAGAATGGACTGCGCGTTTGCCAGCGCAACAGAAAAAAAAGCAAGCACGCATACAGCGAATCGTTTCTTCATAGTATGTGACCCTTCAAACCGTTATCATAATTCATCTTGCGCGAATATGCAATGCCGTGCCGTTCACGCATCGCCCGTTTCCTGCACGGAGGGCGAAGCCGCGTCGCGCTCCGCGGCGGGGGATTTCTCCGCCGTCTCCTGCGGGAAGCCCGCGTCGGCAAGCATCTGGTAGAATTCCTTGCCCTCCAGCGTCTCAATCTCGATGAGCCGGGACGACACGCGGTCGAGCAAGGCTTTCTTGTCGGTCAGCAGGGCAAGCACGGCATCGTACCGCTCGCCGATGACGCGCGCGATTTCCTCGTCGATGAAGCGCTGCGACTCCTCGCTGTACTCGCGGACAAGGTTCGGTTCGCCGCCACGGTTGCCGAGTACGCCGCGCCCGAGCGTCATGTTCTTGAATTTCCCGCTCATGCCGTAATCGGTAATCATGCTCTTTACGATGTCCGTGGCGCGCGCGATGTCGTTCGATGCGCCGGTAGAAATGTCGCCGAGCATCACTTCCTCCGCCGCGCGCCCGCCCATCAGGCTGTCCACCTCGCTCATCATGTCCGCGCGTGTCTGGAAGTGCTTTTCCTCTTCCTCGCGGTACTGCGTGAACCCGCCCACGCCGTGCGAGCGCGGCACGACGGTAATCTTGTTGACGGGCGTATGCCCGGGCGTGAACGCGGCGACGAGCGCGTGTCCCGTCTCGTGCACGGCGACAAGGCGCATTTCCTTTTCGTTTTCCTTGCGCGTCTTTTTCTTCAGACCGATGCTCACCTTGTCAATCGCCTCGTTGAAGTCGAACATGCTCACTTTCGCGCGGCCGTTGCGCACCGCAAGCAGCGCCGCCTCGTTCACCACGTTCGCCAAATCCGCGCCCGCAAAGCCCGTGGTGCCGTGCGCAAGCGAGTTGAAGTCCACGTCGTCGCCCAGTTTGACGTTCTTCGCGTGGATTCTCAGGATTTCCTCGCGCCCCTTCACGTCGGGACGCTCCACGGGCACCTGCCGGTCAAAGCGGCCGGGACGCAAGAGCGCGGGGTCAAGCACGTCCGCGCGGTTCGTCGCCGCAAGGATAATCAAGCCTTTTTCGTTGTCAAAGCCGTCCATCTCCACGAGCAGCTGGTTCAGCGTCTGCTCGCGCTCGTCGTTGCTCGAAAGGCTGTTCATGCGGCTTTTGCCAATCGCGTCGATTTCATCAATAAATATGATGCACGGGGCTTTTTCGCGCGCCTGCTTGAACAGGTCGCGCACACGGCTTGCGCCCACGCCCACAAAGACTTCCACAAAGTCCGAGCCGCTGATGCGGAAAAACGGTACGCCCGCCTCGCCCGCCACCGCGCGCGCGAGCAGCGTCTTTCCCGTTCCCGGCGGCCCGACGAGCAGCACGCCCTTGGGAATCTTGCCGCCGATGTCGGTGTATTTTTTCGGCTGCTTCAGAAAATCGACCACCTCGACCAGTTCTTCCTTCGCCTCGTCCACGCCGGCAACGTCGGCAAAGCGCGTCTTCACCTTGCCTTCGTCCACTGCCTTGTTGCGCGAGCCGCCGCCGCCAAAAATCGAGCCCATGCCGCCGATTCCGCCGCCCATCCGCCGGAACAGGAAGATGTACATCAAAAAAATGATGCCGAACGGAACGATGAAATTGAGCAGTATGTTTATGAGATAGCCGTTCTGCTTGGGAACGAATTTGTAGTCAACGCCCTTTTCGTCCAAGAACTGGATAAAAGACGACAGCAGGATGCCCGTCGTCTTATAGACGTGCCGGGTCGGTTCTGCCTGCCGTGAGCGCGTAATGGGGAACAGGCTGAACGGCGTTTGCGTCTGCTCCTGTTCCGATGCCGGTGCTTCCGTCTCCGGCCCGTAGCCGACGAACACGCTGTCGGTCATCTCAACTTTGACAATCTCACCGTCCTCAATCAGCTGACGGAACTCGGAGAAGTCAATCATCGTGTCGGGCTTCTGCACTAAAAACACGTTGATGAAGGCGAGCGCCGCCACGATGACAAACATAATGCCCCAGAACGGGAAGCGCGGCGGCTTGTCGCCTTTCTTGCGGTCATCGTCCGGGTCGGTGGAAAACCTGAAAAAGCTGTACGGGTCGTGGTCGTCCTTTCTGTTCGGTTTCTTGTCGTCGTTCTCTTCGCTCATAGAATCCTTCGCGGGCAAAAATACTGCCCTGCCAGTATACGAAATTTCCGACAAATAGTCGATAACTCCACGCTTTTTCGTCAAGATTTTTGGGGCGTTTCCGAAAATCTGAATGGAGAACCGACACGCGCACGGAGGTACAGATGGGATTTCAGAACGCTTATTCGGCATACCAGAACACGGCGGTCAAGACGGCGAGCCAAGGAAAACTGGTTGTCTTGCTGTACGAAGGAGCAATCCGGCAGCTTACGGCAGCGGAAAAATGCTTTGACCCCGCCACGGACAAGGTACCCGCGCACGAAATCGAGACGTTCGGTAATCATATCATGAAGGCGCAGGAAATCATCGGGGAGTTGCAGACCTCGCTCGACATGGACAAGGGCGGGCAGATTGCGCAGAACCTGATGTCGCTCTACGTGTACTTCAACCGTGAACTGATGGAAGCGAACATCAGCAAGGACAGAAAGAAGCTCAGTTTCGTGCATACGATGCTGAGCCAGCTTGCCGAGGCGTGGGAGACGGCGGCAAGCAACACGTCAAACGCATCTGCCGCGACTGCGCGCCCGACACTGAACATCACCGGCTAGAGGGAATATTATGGAACAGACATTGGCACAGCAGGAACTTGACGAGCGCGTGGCGATTCTTCGGCGTTTCAGGAGTTTGCTTGAAGAGCAGCGGAACAAATTCCGCGAGTATCTGCGCGTACTGGAAAAACAGCAGGACAAAATCACGGAAGACGACGGCGACGGGCTTACGGCGCACGCCGAGCTTGAGACGCAGATTCTGCAAAGCATCGCGGGACTGCAAAAGGTCATCGAGCCGATGCAGTCGCTGTATCAGACCGTGGCGGGCAGCATTTCCGCAGCGGACAACGCGAGCGTGGCGCGCGTGCAGAGCGATTTGGAAAGCATCCAGCGGCAGGTGCTCGCGCAGAACGAGAAGAACCGCAAACTGCTGCGCGCGCACATCAACCAAATCCGCGCGCAGCTGGACACGCTGATGCAGAACAATCCGTACCGCGGCCGGCGCAGCGTCTATGCGGAGAACGCCGTCGTTATGCCGGGCAACATGGTCGCCGTAGAGGCCTAACCGCGCCTTATGAAAAGACGCTGGCACATCACCTACAACGCACCCGTCACGCTCACGTTCGCCATATTCTGCGCGCTCGTGCTGCTGACGGATTCGTTTTTGGGGCATCAGCTCACGCCCGCGCTGTTCACCGCGCCGGGCGCGCCGTTCGACTACCACAATCCGCTCAATTTTTTGCGCCTGCTCACGCACGTGTTCGGCCACGCGGACTGGAACCACCTGCTCGGAAACTTCGCGTTCATCCTGCTGCTCGGCCCGCTCATGGAAGAACGCTACGGCTCGCCCATGCTCGCGCTCATGATGACCATAACCGCGCTCGTGACGGGTGTCATCAACGCCTGCCTCATTCCCGCGGGGCTGCTCGGCGCGAGCGGCATCGTGTTCATGCTGATTGTGCTCGCCTCGCTTTCTACGATTGAAAAGGGCGAGATTCCCGTCTCGTTTATTTTTGTCGTCGCCATGTACATGGGGCGCGAGATAATGAGCGGCGCGAAAACGGCGAACGTGGCGACCTTTGCCCACATCGCCGGCGGTCTGTGCGGCTCGCTGTTCGGCTTTATGATTGCGCCCAAAAAACGTGCCGCGAAAAAGTCCGACGAAACGGCACGCGCAAAAGCAAAAACGCTTTCCGGCACGGAAGAGCCGAAAACGCCGACTGGCTACGAAGCACTGCGCGAACGCCTGCGCGCGCGGCAGGAACAGGCGCGGAACGCGAATACCGCGCACCCGGCAGACACCGCCACGACGGTCATCGGCACGATTTCACTATAACCATCAAGAGAATGCCGTTATATTTTTCACGATAATTTCAATTTTACGCTTCTTTTCTCAGTTTTTCGCCTGCACACCCGAATTTTCTCCTCAGTTTGATTGACCGAACGTCGCGAAGCCGCTAGAATCATCGCGACGTTCCGTTATAAAAATCACAATGACGGAACACCACGGCGATGAGGCAGATTCCCGAACCGACGCGCAAACGGCTCGTGCTGCTTGCACGGCTGCTGGCGCAGCAGAACACAGAAAGCATCACTTCGGTCGAGATTGCGCGCCTGACGGGCTGGTCGCAGTCGCTCGTCCGCCGCGACATCCTGCTGCTGGACTGCGCGGGCGCGTCGAACGGCTACCGCGTTACAGAACTGCGGGCGGCAATCGGCGGCGCGCTCAACATCGCGAGCGAGCAGAAGTCGTGCTGCATCGTCGGACTGGGACGGCTCGGCGCGGCACTGCTTGAGAACCAGTTTTTCGAGCGCTCGCCGTTCAGAATCGTGGCGGGATTTGACGCAAGCGTGAACCGCACCGAAGTCCTGCGCTCCACGTTCCCGCTCTACCCGTCAAGCCAGCTGGAGAGCGTCATCGCCCGTGCGCGGATTGAGTTCGCCATCCTCGCCGTTCCCGACGAAAACGCGCAGGAGATGGCGGAACGGCTCGCGCGCTGCGGCATCCGCGGCATCGCCAACTACACGGGAACGGTGCTCTCGCTTGAAGGCACCGCCGTGGAGAACGCCGCGCCCGTCATGATGCTGACGAGCCTGCTGGCACAAAGCGAAAGCACATCGCGCGGAGCGCGGACGAACGACCGCAATCCGCACGAAACAGCATAAGAGAAACCGACAAACAAGGAGAAAACGATGAGTCGTGTGTACAATTTCAGCGCAGGCCCGAGCTGCCTGCCGGAAGAAGTCCTCCGCGAGTGCGCGGCGGAGATGCTGGACTACAAGGGAACGGGACAGTCCGTCATGGAGATGAGCCACCGCTCCAGCGCCTACGAGCCGATTATCGAGGACGCGGAGGCGACGGTGCGCCGCCTGATGAACGTGCCGGACAACTACAAGGTGCTGTTCGTGCAGGGCGGCGGCTCAACGCAGTTCGCCATGGTCGCGCAGAACCTCGGCATCAGGCACAAGAAGGCCGCGTACATCGAGACCGGCGTGTGGGCGAAGAAGGCGGCGGCGGAAGCGAAGAAACTCGGCGTCGCCGTGGACATCATCGCCTCGTCAAAGGACAAAAACTACTCGTACATCCCGCGCGTGGAGAAAATCACGGGCGACTACGACTACGCCTACATCTGCCTGAACAACACGATTATGGGCACGCACTACGAGTACATCCCCGACACGGGCAGCATCCCGCTCGTCGCCGACATCTCGTCCTGCGTCCTCTCCGAGCCGTTGGACGTGACGAAGTTCGGGCTGCTCTTCGCGGGCGCGCAGAAGAACCTCGCCCCCGCCGGAGTCACGCTCGTCATCGTGCGCGAGGACTTGATTCCCGAGCCTGACGACTGCCTTCCCGGCACGCCCACCATGCTCGCCTACAAGACCCACGCTGAGAACGGCTCCATGTACAACACCCCGCCGTGCTACACGATTTACGTGCTCGGCAAGGTGCTCCACTGGATTGAGAAGAACGGCGGCGCGGAGGGCATGGCGAGGCGCAACCGCGAGAAAGCGGACCTGCTCTACGGCTACCTTGACGCGAGCGACTTCTACCACGCCACGGCGGAGAAAGGCAGCCGCTCGCTGATGAACGTGCCGTTCCTGACCAAATACTCCACCGGCGCGACGGACGAGGCGAGCCTCGCGAAAGAAAAGGAAATCAACAGCGCGTTCGTCAAGGAGGCGGAGGCTGCCGGCCTCGTGAACCTCAAAGGACACCGGCTCGTCGGCGGCATGAGAGCGTCCATCTACAACGCCATGACGCTCGACGGCGTGAAGGCGCTCATCGCCTTCATGGACAAATTCGCCGCGGAGAACAAATAGGAGAAACCCATGTACAAGATTCAGACACTGAACAAAATCAGCGCGATTGGACTGGACAACTTCCCGCGCGAGCAATACGAAGTCGCGTCGAGCATCCTTGACCCCGACGCGATTCTGGTGCGCTCGCAGGAAATGCACGGCATGACGCTCTCGCAGACAATCAAGGCCGTTGCGCGCGCGGGCGCGGGCACAAACAACATCCCCATTGCCGAGATGACCGAAAAAGGCATCGCCGTCTTCAACACGCCCGGCGCGAACGCGAACGCCGTCAAGGAGCTGGTGCTCCTGTCGCTGCTGCTCGCCAGCCGCCCGGTCGTCGCGGCGAACGCATGGGTGGCGGGGCTTGCGGGCAAGGGCGACGAGATTCCCGCGCTCGCGGAGAAAGGCAAGGGCCAGTTCGTCGGCCCGGAGATAAAGGGCAAGACGCTCGGGGTCATCGGCCTCGGGGCAATCGGCGCGATGGTGGCGAACGCCGCCATTGAGCTGGGCATGAACGTCATCGGCTACGACCCCTTCCTCTCCGTCGCCGCCGCCTGGAGCCTGAACCGCACCGTCGTCCACGCCGAGACGCTCGACAGCGTGTTCGCCAAGTCCGACTACATCACCGTGCACGTCCCGCAGACCGACGACACCAAGGGCATGATTAACGCCGCCTCCATCAAGACGATGAAGGACGGCGTTCGCATCATCAACCTTGCGCGCGGCGGCCTCGTGAACAACGCGGACATCCTCGACGCGCTCCAAAGCGGCAAGGTCGCCGCGCTCATCACCGACTTTGCCGACGAGGACCTGCTCAAGGGCAAGAACGTCATCTGCTTCCCGCACCTCGGCGCGTCCACCCCGGAGGCGGAGGACAACTGCGCGATTATGGCGGTCAAGGAACTGCGCGACTTCCTCGAAAAAGGCATCGTGGTCAACTCCGTCAACTTCCCCAAATGCGTCACCGACAACCCCGTGCCCGCGCGCGGAACGCGCCTGTGCATCAGCCACAGGAACGTCCCCGGCATGATTGCCAACTTCACCACCATCCTGGGCGACGCAAAACTCAACATCGCCGGAATGCTCGACCAGAACCGCGGCGACTTTGCCTACGCGCTCATCGACGTGGACGGCACCGTTCCCGAGGAGACCCTGCGCAAGCTGGCGAACGTGGAGAACGTCGTCAACGTGCGCCCGATTTTCGGGTAGGCAACGCTTTTGGGGCGGGACAACCCCTCTACTTCCGAAGCGGGGGTTCCCGCCCCAACCCCCACCCTTTCCCCAGCACGGCTTGGGGTTGCACCCCAAGACCCCGCTTTCGTTGCGCGCCACCGCCCGTGGCGCGCGTCTCCATCGTCCGTGGCGGTCGCAACAGGCGCAGCCAGCGATTTTTTCTTTGACACCGCGCGATTTATTGGGTATCCTACAGCAAGCAACCA
>JAFLSP010000170.1 GCA_022510885.1 Treponema sp.
CATGGCAAAAATCTTAATCGCGTATTTCTCGCACACAGGCGAGAATTATTTCGGCGGACAAATCCGCAACATCACGAAAGGGAACACGGCGACTGTCGCGGAGGCGGCGCAGAGGGCGACGGGCGGCGACCTGTTTGAAATCCGCACGGTCAGAGAATACCCCGAGAACTACAAGGCGTGCTGCGACGTTGCGGCGGACGAGGGCAAGGCGGACGCGCGGCCTGAGCTTGCGGGCGCGCTTCCCGACATCGCGCGGTATGACACGATTGTGCTCGGCTACCCGTGCTGGTGGGGGACGATGCCTCAGGCACTCTTCACTTTCCTTGAGGCGGCGGACTTTTCCGGCAAGAAAATCCTCCCCTTCTGCACGCACGAGGGAAGCGGCATGGGGCGCAGCGAGGGCGACATCAGGCGGCTCTGCCCGGGAGCGACCGTGGCGAGAGGGCTTGCGGTGAGCGGCTCTGCCTGCGGCAATGCGGAGGCGAGCGTGAGGAAGTGGCTTTCCGCGAACGGACTTTAGGAGAAGTAGAGCGCACAATAAAACGAATGGCAACGCCGCGCGGACGATTTCCGCCCGGCTCGTCATAATACACAATTTTAGTCTAGGAGGACTGACATGAAAAAAGCACTGGCACTTGCGGCGCTCGCCGCGTTGTTCGTTGCGACCGCGACTGCGCAGGGAAAATCGCTCGTGGTCTATTTCTCGCACACCGGCGAGCAGTACGGCGTGGGCAACGTCACCGAGGGCAACACCGCCGTCATCGCAAAGATGATTGCCGAGAAAGCCGGCGCGGACATCTTCGAGATTGTGCCGGAGAAGGACTACCCCAAGGTCTACAGGGAATGCACCGACGTTGCGAAAAAGGAGCAGAACGACAAGGCGCGCCCCGCCTACAAGGGCGACATCGACACCGCGGGCTATGACACGGTGTTCATCGGCTACCCCATCTGGTGGGGCGACCTTCCGATGGTGGTCTACACGTTCCTTGAGAAGCACGACCTTGGCGGAAAGACGCTCGTCCCATTCTGCACGCACGAGGGAAGCGGCGTGAGCGGCACGGACAGGAAAATCGGCGCTCTGTACAAGGGCGCGACGGTGAAGAGCGCGCTCGCCCTGCGCGGCTCGGTGGCGCAGAACAAGCGAAGCGAGGCGCGGTCCGCCGTGGACAAGTGGTACGCGGGGCTGGGGCTGTAGCGGAAAGTGTTAGCGGCAGACCGCCGCTCCTTGCCCAAGCGGAATTTTGGTCAACGGCATGATTGCCGCTCATCATCCGGACGGATTTTTTTCTAACGGCAGACCGCCGTTGCTCGTCAAAATGAAATTCCCGCGACCGGCAGAATGCCGTTGCTTGCCCAAGTGAAATTCCTGCGACCGGCGGATTGCCGTTGCTCGCCCAAGAGGAATTCCTGCGACCGGCGGATTGCCGCTGCTCGTCCAAACGGAATTTCCGTGAGCGGCATTCCGCCGTTACCTGTCCGGACGGAATTTGGGCGAACGGCGGATTGCCGCTGCTTGTCCAAAGGGAATTTCTGCTAGCGGCACCGCGCCGACCGGCAGCCATGGGTTTTTCCTGTACGAATGCGGGAAAATCGGGTATAATATACTATGCTGGCAACAGCAAAGGAGGAAGAATGAAGAAGGTCGCTTCAAAAGTCCGCATCACCGAGGCGGACACCGTTTCCGACGCGCTCGTGCGGCTCTACAAGGATTTCGCGGGGAAGGACGGCGCGCTCGCAAAGGATGCCGCGCTCGGCACAATCATGGGCGAGGTGGAGAGGCTCTCCGCCGACATCACCACGGCAATCAAGGCCGACAAGGTTTCCACGTCGCTTGAGGACGCGGACTCAAAGCGCGACGGCATCATCAGCTCGCTTTTCACGCTGCTTGCGGGCTACGGCGCGATTCCGATTGCGGAGAAAAAGGCGGCGGCGGAGAAACTGCTTGCGGTCACGGGCAAGTACAAGGGGATTGCGAGCGAGGCTTACGCCCGCGAGTCGTCTCTGATTGAGTCGATGCTGGAGGACTTCGCGGCGGAAGGTTTGGCGGATTCCATCAAGTTGCTTGAAGGCGTGGGCGATTTGATTGCCTCTCTCCGCGCGGCGCAGGACGACTTCAACGCGGCAAACGACGCTGCGACCGCCGCCCTCACCGAGAAGGGCGAGTCGGCGTATGCCATCAAAAAGCCGCTCCTTGCCGCAATCAATGACAAGCTCGTGCCGTACATCACGGCGATGAGCGCGGTCAACGCGGAGTACGCGGACTTCGGCAACAAGGCGGACGTGGAGATTTCCAAGGCGAACGCGAGCGTGAAGTAGCCCCGTCACCGCAAGCGCAGAACGCCGCCTGTCCTGAACGGTAGACGGCGACATCCGCTTGCGGTATAATGGGAATCAAGAAGAACCCAATGAAAACGAAAAAACACTTTATCGCTGCGCTCATGCTCGCGCTTGCGTCATTCGCGGAATGTGCTATAATCATGCTGACACAAGGAGCATAGTCTATGACAAATACCTGCACCACAATCGACGAGGCATCATGGCCGCGCTCGGCGCACTGCGCGGCGTTCAGGAACTGCGTGGAGCCGGCGTTCTGCGTGACGTTTGAGGCGGACGTGACGGAGTTCCGGCGGCGCGTGAGGGAGGAGGGCATCTCGTTCACCATGGCGACGGTCTACGCGGTGTGCGCGGCGGCGAACGGCATCGAGAATTTCCGCTACCGCTTTGCGGACGGGCGTGTCATCCTCTTCGACAAAATCGACGCGGCGTTCACCTTCTTGGACACGGAAACGGAGCTGTTCAAGGTCGTGCGCGTTCCATTCGAGGGCAGCATGGAGGAATTCGCGCGGAAGGCTTCGCGGTCGGCGCGGGAACAGGAGGCGTACTTCACCGGACCGCTCGCGAACGACGTGTTCCAGTGCTCGCCCCTGCCGTGGCTCTCGTTCACGCACATCTCGCACACGAACTCCGGCAGAAAGGACTGCGCAACGCCTCTCTTCGACTGGGGAAAAATCACCGAGCGCGGCGGCCGCCTGGTCATGCCAGTCTCCGTGCAGGCGCACCACTCATTCGTGGACGGACTGCACGTCGCCCGATTCGCCGAGCGGTTTCAGGCATTCTTTGACGGCGGCATTGCGTGAAAATAAATTTGTTTTTTATGGAGGATAAAATGGCGAAGATAAAATTGATGTCGCACCTTGT
>JAFLSP010000171.1 GCA_022510885.1 Treponema sp.
ACCACGCCGTAGGGAACGGCATAGTCCCATTCCATCGGGAGCGTGACGACGGCGGGGTGGATGTCGCGCCACGGCTCAAGCGTCTCCATCAGGCGGCCGCTTCTCGCGCACTCGTTGAACGCCGCCGTGTCGTAGAAGTCCGCCATGTCTCGGATGGTGACGCGGGGGTGGTTCCTCTCCACGTCGTCCCGGAGAGCGTCCAGCACCCTCGACTCCCCTCGCCGCACGAGCATGAGCGTCTCGCCGTCAAGGTCGTCCCAGACGAGCCGCTCCTTTCCCGCGAGCCGGTGGCTCTTCGCGAGCGCGACGCAGCAGCGGTACGTTCCGAGCCGCACAATCCCGAAACGCCTCCGCCATGTCGCCGAGTCGCAGGGGCTGACGAAGCAGTCAATCTCGCGCCCGAGCGAGTCCAGCATCCTCCGCATTCCGGCGGGGTCGTCGCCGAACGGCACAATCGTAATCCTGAACTGGCCGCCGCCGGACATGGCGGGCGACAGCGCGTCGATGAGCGGCTTGGCGGGGCGCAGGAGCGACGTGCCCACACGGATTGCCACCTGCTCCCGCCCGGCGATTTCCCTCGCCCTCGCCTCCGCCTCGTCGGACAGCCGCATGATTTCCCGCGCGTCACGATAGAGCGACCGGCCGGCCTCCGTCAGTACCACGCCGCGGTTCGTGCGCTCGAACAGCGCCGCCCCCACCTGCCGCTCCACCGCGTTGACCTGGTTCATCGCGCTCACCGAGGAGCAGCCGCGCCTCTCCGCACCCTTCGCGAAGCTCCCCGCGTCCGCCACCTCCAGGAACGTCTCAAGCTCCCACGCATACAGCATACCCGCCTCCGCATTAAGATTTTCTTACCGTCATCTTAATCATTTTCGCGATTCCCGTCCAGCGGCCTCCGCCGTATACTGAAGGCATCGGAATTAAGGAGAAACAAATGAAAAAGACGATTTTTGTGGTCGGAGCGGGAAGCGGGCTGGGGAACGCGGTGGCGCGCCTGTTCGCCGAGCATGGCTTCAAGGCAGTGCTGATTGCCCGGAGCGCGGAGCGGCTTGCGGGCTATGCGGAGGAGTTCGCGAAGGACGGAATCGAGGTGGACACGCAGGCGGCGGACGCATCGGACTTCGGCGCGTTCGCGGAGATTTGGCGCGGTCTCGTCGAGCGGCACGGGACGCCCGACACGGTATTCTACAACGTGGGCATCACCGTCCCGGACGGGCAATGCCGGATTGACGCGCAGACGCTCGTCAGCCGTTATGCGGCGGACGTGGCGGGCGCGTACCACTGCATCCGCCTTGCCGACACGGACGAGTTCGCCCGTAAGCGCGGCGCAATCCTCGTGACCGGCGGCGGCCTTGCCCTGCATCCATACGCGGGCTACCTTCCGCTGTCCATGGACAAGGCGGCCCTGCGCGCGATGGTGCTCGCTCTCTCGCCCGTCCTCGCCGAGAAAGGAATCTACATCGGTACAGTGCAGGTCTCGGACACCATCGGCTCGAACGAGCGCTACGCCCCAGCTCGGATTGCGGAAGAGTTCTGGAATCTGCACGAGTCGCGCGCGGCGGCGGAGACCGTCTACTAGCGGGAGAAGATGATGGACAGACGAAACTGCGCCGCGCTCCTTGTCGCGCTCTCGGTCGCATCGGTTGCGGCGGCGGACGAAAAACTTTCTCCGAGTCCGTTCGCGTTCAACTTCGAGACGAAAACCGTCATGCTCAATTCGGGCTACACGATGCCTCTCAACGGAATCGGCACATGGGTGCTCTCCGACAGGCAGGCGGAGGAGTCCGTGCTCGCCGCACTCAAGGCGGGCGCGAGGCTCATCGACACCGCCCACGTCTACGGGAACGAGGCGGGCGTAGGACGCGCGGTCAGGCGGTCGGGAGTGCCGCGAAGCGAGATTTTCATCACGACGAAGCTCTGGTACTCCGACTACGGCGACGTTCCCCGCGCGGTGGACGCGATGCTCAGTCGGCTCGGCACGGACTACATCGACCTGCTCCTGCTCCACGAGCTTTCGCCCGCAGACGACGCGGCGGCATACCTCGGCATGGAGCAGTGCGTGCGCGCGGGGAAAGTGCGCTCAATCGGCGTGTCGAACTTTTACGAGGAGGACTTCCGGCGGATTATGCGCGTGGCGAACATAACGCCCGCCGTCATACAGAACGAGGCGCATCCGTACAATCAGGACAGGGCGATGAAGGCGTTCGCCGCCGGATACGGCACGGTGTTCGAGTCATGGTATCCGCTCGGCGGGCGCGGGCACACGCAGATGCTTTTTTCCGACCCGGCTATTGCCGACATCGCGAAGGCGCGCAAGAAGTCGCCCGCGCAAATCATCCTGCGCTGGCACTTGCAGTCGGGAAACGTCGTCATGCCCGGCTCGACCAACCCCGCCCACATCCGCGAGAACTGCGAGCTGTACGACTTCTCCCTCTCCGACGACGAGATGCGGCGGATTGACGCGCTCGACAGGCAGCAGCGGTTCGGGTATTGAAATAAGGAAGTTTAAAGCTACCCGCACTTATAGCGCGGAGGTCGGGCAGAAAATAAAAACACCGAGTCCATTGCCGTTTTTCGTGGCAAGGAACTCGGTGCAAAGCCTTATTGCTGTTGCCGCGTCTGTGCGCGGCAGCAATGTTACCTCTTCTTAAAATCAAGCACGGATTTGGCAATTATAAAATAGTCGTCCTTTTCATAACTATATTTGTTGCTTAGTTTGATTGTAATGACGACTTTTCCCGCTGTGTTCGCAGAAACTGGCACAGAAAATGTATCGTCGGATTCATGCTGTATTCCGACATCACCGTTTCCTTCCGTCTCCTCAGATTGTTGGTAAAGCACCGTATTGTCATTTGTCAGAATGGAAACCTGCCCATTGAAATTCCTTGTGCCCCCACACCCCCATGCATACGAGAATCCTGTCAGCACCACTGCGGAATCTCCCACAGTGAAAGGCAACTCATACTTCATGACAACATCGCCCGGATTAAAAGAAACCGAGATTGGCTTATAAGCAACGCCGGTAACAAGTGTTCTTGTGGTTCGAATCTTCTCATCCGCAGATACCGATTCCGTGCCTTTATAAAAGAACTCTGCGTTCCCGCCTGTTACTAAACCGTTTGAATCATCGTTCCTTGCTGCAAGAGAAACGTTTTTAATGTCCGAGAACCAGGAGATGTCGCCGCTGTTGGTGT
>JAFLSP010000172.1 GCA_022510885.1 Treponema sp.
ACGATGAGCGTGTGCAGGGCGGCTATCGGCTCGTCGTAGGCGGGGGTGGCGGCTTGGGCGGCGCACGTGCGGGCGGATTGCAGGGAGCGCAGGGCGGCTTCCTCCTTGCCCTGCGCGTACTGGCAGTTGGCGAGCAGCAGATGGAGCGGGGCGAGCGCGGCGGGGTCGGCTTGGGCGGCGAGGTTCTGCTCGCAGAAGCGCACGGCATCGTCCACGCGCTCGCAGCGGATGTAGGTTACGACGATGTTCAGCAGGGTGTTGTAGTCCGCGGGGTCCAGGTCATACACGGCCTGGAACTGGGCGGCGGCCTGCTTGTGCTTTCCGTCCCACAGGTAGGCTTCGCCCGCCTGCACGAGCGCGTCGTTGCGGAACGCGGTTTTGTCGTCGTGCAGGGCGGCGTTCCCGTACCAGGCGGCGGCATTCCGGGCGGCACGGACGGCGGGGGCGTACTTGCCCAGGGACATCAGCACGGTGCTCAGGTCGTACCATGCCTCCGCGTTCGTCTTGTCCGCGCGGACGGCCTTTTCGAGCGTGTCGCGCGCGGTCTCGTACCGCCGCTCAATCATCAGCGCGTAGCCCGCCTGATACAGCCGCTCCGACTCCGCGCGCCGTTCCGCCGCGCGCTCCTCCGAGCGGGCGCAGGCGGAGAGGAGCGCGAGCGCCGTCAATCCGATGAGGGCGGCCAGTTGCCGCGTCCGTCCCATGCGCGCCCCCTATTGCGCGAAGAAGCGCGTCACGCCGTCGGCAAGGCCCTTTGCGCGCTTTTCGAGCGACTCCGTGTCGGTCTTGGTGTGCTGGTTTCCCAGCTCGATGACCGCTATGGGAATCGTGCTGTACGAGGTCTGCGTCAGGTCCTGCTCGAACGTGCCGTCCTTGTAAATCGGCAGCCCCTGTCCGCGCAGGCCTTCCACCAGGCACTGCCCGAGGCGGTCGCTCTCCTTCCACTGCCGCTTTACGGTCTTGAGCGCGCGCAGTTCCTCGGGAATGGTGCAGTAGAAGCAGCCCTTGTCGGCCTTTTCGTCATCCTCGTCAAAATGAATGGCGATGTGGATGGCGGCGACGTTGTTGCTGATGACCGTGCGCGCCACGTTGTCCAGCTGCACGTCGTCGCTGTCGCGGAGCATCAGCACGTCAAAGCCCTTCTTGAGCAGCTCCGCGCGCAAAAGCCGCGCGGTGCGCAGCACCACTTCCGCCTCGCTCTTTTTGTCGGTAAAGCGCACTCCCGCGCTGACGGCGATGGACTCCACCGCGCCGCGCGGCGACGTTCCGCTCGTGAGCTTGGGCGACTTGTCGGGGTGGCTGTAGGTCTTTACCTGCGTGCCGCCCTTCGTGCCGTGCCCCGCGTTCACGGCGACCACGATGTTGCGGCGGTTCGTGGGGGCGCGGTACAGCAGCGCCGCGCCGTCAGTGATTTTGGCGAAGTCCGCGTAGTCCCACTTGGGGTTGAGCGGCACGGCAAAGTCCTTGAACGTCCCGTCGTTCACGAAGGACTTTGCGTAGGTCAGGTTCTCCAGCCAGGTCTTGCCGTTGCTGCGCTTTATGTCGAGCGTGTTCACGTTCACCGAGTTGACATCGACCGACTCAGTGGTCTCGGGGTCATCAAAATAGTACGCGCCCACCGCGTTGATGATGTAGTGCTTGCCGCCGACCTTGCCCAGGTACATGAACACATGACCGGGAAAGCCCATGACCGCGCCGGGCTTGAGCGAGCTTACGGCGCTTTTGCGCGAGGAGACGTTCTTGCCCTCAAACGCGACGGTCTTTCCGGGCATGGTGAGCTGCGAGCGGCTGTTGCGCGGCAGCATGAAGCCGAAGCAGCGGTAAATGTCCTTGAGGTATTCGGAGCAGTCGCGCGCGTCCGCCATGCCGCCCCAGCCGTAGCGCACGCCGAGCGGCTTGAACGCCTGCTCAAGCACGTTCGCCGTCGTGTAGTCGAGCAGGCCTTCCGTGCAGAGTCCCGCCGGAATCGCCGCATACGCGATGCCGAGCGCGCCGTCCGCTTTTCTGTAGGGGATTTCGACGATGTAGCAGGCGTAGGGCTTGCGGTGGGAGAAGCTGTCGGCAACGCGCTCGTCGCTCCAGTCCACGGTGTGCAGGTACGTTCCCATGAACAGCTCAGGGATTCCGCCGAACGCCTTGTCCCCCGTCGGGACGACGTAATCCGCGGAGAGCGTGGCGCGGTCCGCCGTAACCGTGACGAAGCCGCTCTGCTCCTGCGTCGTGTAGTCGAAGTAGCGCGCGAACTGCTCGTCGGTGCAGTACGCCACGTCGTCGCGGTGAATCCAGCCCGCGCAGTAGTTCGTGCGCACGTACAGCCAGGACTTGTCCGCGCTCTCCCACAGCACGAGCACCGGCTCGTTCATCAGCACGCCCGAAGTCTGCGCGGAATCGTCGAACCAGTACGTCTCGTCGTCGGTGTAGAGCGTGTCGTCCGGCACGAGCCGCAGGTCAGACCGCCGCACCGTGACCGCCTTGCGCACGGGGAAGTCGCGCTGCTCCACGCCCGACGTCCTGCGCCCGCCCGAAAAGAACGTGAAGTCGCCCAGCGGCGCGAAGTTCATCGCGTCGTACAGCTTGCGCCAGTCCGCCGAGGTCAGCCGGTGCGTCTCTCCGCCCTGCTTCTTGTACCAGGGGTGCGAGGCGCTGTAGCGAATCATGAACCTGCGGACATCGAGCGACGTTGCCACCGCGTCAAACCGCCGCAGGTCATGCACGAAAAACCAGGCGTCGCCCGCCGCCATGCTCTGCTGCATAATCTGCTCGTTCCACTGCGCAATCTGCGCCTTGGTCATGATGATGCTGTGGGGGCTGCTGGCACGGGAAACCCAGAAAGAAGCGTCGAGCATCTTTGACTGCACGTCGGGGGCAAGCCGGATGATTTCGCGCTCGCCGCCCTCCGAAGCGCTCTTGCTCGTGCTGGACGCAACGGACGCGCAGACGACCAGCAGCAAGCAGACGCGCGCAAAGACGGCGCGGAATGTGGTGCGCATGATGTGAGGCTACCGAATGAAGTTGGTAAAGATTTTCTTCTCAGATTCCGGCTGCGCCACGCCCGCGCGCTTGCCCGCCTCAATAGACTTGAGAATCCATGCCATGTTGCGCCCGAGCGTCTTCATCACCTGCACGCCCTCCTCGTCCTTGAGCACGTCCTCGGGGTTCGAGCCGTGCACCATGTTCCAGT
>JAFLSP010000173.1 GCA_022510885.1 Treponema sp.
GGGCAGCCCGGCTCGGGGTGCGCGGGGTCGGTCACGCGGCCGGGAATGGAGACGAGCCTGTCCGTGCGGTAATGCGTGCCGAAGCGCGGGCTTGAGGCGAGCAGCGCCTGCGTATAGGGGTGGCGCGCGCGGCGCATGATGTCGTCGCTCGTGCCGCGCTCCATAATCAGCCCGCCGTACATGACGATGATGTTGTCGCACAGCGCCGCCACGAGGTCGATGTTGTGGCTGATGAATATGATGGAAAGGTTGCGCGTGCGGCGCAAATCGGCGAGCAGCGCGACAATCTGCGCCTGAATCGTCACGTCGAGCGCGGTGGTCGGCTCGTCGGCGATGAGCAGCTCGCAGCCCTGCGCGAGCGCGAGCGCGATGCCGATGCGCTGCAACTGCCCGCCCGAGAACTGGTGCGGGTAGTTCCGCAGGCGGCTGCGCGGGTCGGGGAGGCCGACTTCCTCCAGAAGCGCGGCGGCCTGCCCGTCGGCGGCGGCGCGCGAAATCTGCGGGTCGGCGTTGCGCAGGGTCTCGAAAAAGACCGAGCCGATGCTCTGGAGCGGGTCGAACGAGCGTCCCGGCTCCTGAAAAATCAGCCCGATTTTCCTGCCGCGCCAGGCGCGCATCTCTTTCTGCGAGAGCGCGGTCAGCTCCGTGCCGTCAAGGAAGATGCGCCCCTCCACGGCGGCGTTGGACGGGTGCAGCGCGGGAATCGCCGTGGTGGTGACGGACTTGCCGCTGCCGCTCTCGCCGACGATGCCCAGAATCTCGCCGCGCGCCATGCCGAACGACACGCCGCGCACGCTCCGGATGACGCTCTGCTCCGTGCCGCGCAGGACGGTGAAGGAGACGCGCAAATCCTGCACGGAAAGCCACGCCGGAGGCTCCGCGCCGGGGGGCAGCGGGGTTCCGCGCTCCGTTGCCTGCGGGAACGCCCGCTTTTTCCGCCATTTCCATGCCGGGAAGACCGTGTGGTAGGGGTCAAAGTAGTCGCGCAGCGCGTCGCCCAGGAAGTTGAAGGCGAGCGTGACGGCGAGCAGGAGCCACACGGGGTTGAGCAGCCACGGGAAATTCCTGAGGTTGGAGAGCGTGGAGATGTTGCGGTTGATGAGGCTGCCCCAGCTGACCGACGGGTCGTTGATGCCGAGGTTCAGGTAGGAAAGCGAGGTCTCGCTCATGATGAAGCCGGGGACGGCGAGCGTGGTGCTGACGATGAGCAGGCTCGCCATCTGCGGGATGATGTGGCGGAAGATGATGAGCGCGGAGGGAATGCCCTCAAGCCGCGCGTCAAGGACGAACTCCTCGCGCTTGATGGCGTGAATCATGCCGCGCAGGGTGCGCGCGCTGCCGGGCCAGCTGATGAGCGAGAGAATCGCCGTGATAATCATGTAGGACGTGCCGCTGTCCATCTTGCTGTTCAGCAGCGAGCGCAGGAAGAGGATGAGGTACAGCCCCGGAATGAGCATGAGGAATTCGGCAAGGCGCATGACCGCCTGGTCGCCCGCGCCGCCGTAGTAGCCCGCGATGCCGCCGAGCAGCATGGCAAGCAGCAGGCTGATGGCGCTCGCCACAAAGCCAATCGTGAGCGAGATGCGGCTGCCGTACACCATGCGGCTGAACATATCGCGCCCCAGGTTGTCCGCGCCGAGGAGGAAGACCGGGTAGGCCTCGCCCGTGAGCGCGTCGGGCGCAGTGCCGAACAGGTGGCGGTCGCAGGGAATCACGCCGAGCAAGCGGTACGGCTCGCCGCGCACGAAGAACGAGACGCGGTGGCGGAACTGCGCGCCGCGCACCCTCGCGTAGCGCCAGGTGACCGGGTTGAGCACGCGGTACTCGCGCGCGACGACGCCTTCCTTGGAAAGCGCGACGTTCGCCGGGTGGAACGTGCCGTCCTCAAAGATGCGCGTGGGCGCGTAGGGCGCGACGAATTCGGCGAAGACCATGCCGAGGTACAGCACGGCAAGCACGACGACCGAGGCGAGCGCGAGCGGGCGCGTCCGAAGGTAGCGCAGGAACCGCCGCATTCAGCCCTCCTTCCCGTAGCGGATGCGCGGGTCAACGAGCGCGAGCAGCACGTCGGAGAGCGTCATGCCCACCAGGTTGAGCGCGGCGACGAACATCGTGCAGGCGAGCACCAGGTTCACGTCCTGCTGCATCACCGCGTCATAGGAAAGCCGCCCGATGCCCGGGTAGGCGAAGATAATCTCCAGCACGAGCGAGCCGCTGAACAGCCCCGCCAGCAGGTTCGCGCTGCCCGTGATGTAGGGATTGAGCGTGTTGCGGAAGGCGTGGTTCAGGTACACGCGGCGCTCGGAAATGCCCCGCGCGCGCAGCGCCATGATGTAGGGCATTCCCATCTGGTCAAGCATGGTCGAGCGAATCATGCGCATCGTGCCGCCGATGCCGCCCAGGAACGAGGCGAGCAGCGGCAGGAACACGTGGTGCGCGTAGCTGAACGCGAAGGCAAGCGGCGCGTCGCCCGCCGGAAAGCCGGGATAGGCGGTCACGGGGAACAGGCCGCTCGCCGACGCGAACAGCTGCAGCAGAATCAGCAGAAGAATGCCGGGGAAAGCATGGAAAAAGAGCGCGAAGAACGTGGCGGCAAGGTCGAGCCGCGAGCCGGCCTTGCTCGCAAAATACACGCCGAGCAGGAACGAGACGAGCGTGATGCTGACGAGCGAAATCAGGTTGAGCACGAGCGAGTTGACGAGCCGCGAGCGGATGAGGAAGCCCACGGGCGCCTTGCTGATGAGCGACACGCCCAGGTCGCGGTGCACGACGACGCGCGACAGCCACTTTGCGTACTGCACCGTGAAGGGCCGGTCAAGCCCCATCTCCGCGCGCAAGTTCGCCAGCTGCTCCTCGCTGAACACGTCGCCGCGCTCCCCCGCCGCGCCCGGCCGCGTGCCGGTCTGCGTGAGCAGCTGCTGCTGCATCATCTGGTCCACGATGTCGCCGGGCGCGAGCGCCATCAGGGCGAACAATGCCCACCCGAGCGCGAGCAGCATGACGAGCATCGTCACGACCCGCCCCGCAATGAACGACGCGAGCGGACAGCGCGCCCTGAACGCCCGCCAAGGCTGCGCGCACCGCCGGAACGCCCGGCCCAAAACCCCCACGATGACCATGGCAGCCAGTATACCCGATTTGCGCCGCTTTGGGAATATGCGGAC
>JAFLSP010000174.1 GCA_022510885.1 Treponema sp.
CTTGTTGAAGTCAAACATTGTCATCATGCGCCTCCTTTTCTTTAAGGAACTCCCCGAATTCATCTGTAATATATTTCGCCCATTCTTCTTTGATAAGATGAACCGCAGGAATGAAATCTTCTCTGAAGTCTTCATCTTTGAAGCTTTTGATTTTTTCACCAACATCCTTGACGATTGCCATAGTTGTTTTGCCACGGAACTCTTCCTTGAAGTCATTTTTCATTGCTCTCTTGAAAGTCGTGATATGGCACAGGCAATCATGATAAGTCTCATCGTGATAAGCGCCGCTTGGTATTCCGTACGTCTTCTCGCCAAGAGTGTGAAGTCTCGCACTACCAAGGAACATTGACAAACAGCTGAACTCGGTGAGCTTCTTACGGTTGATTTCCTTTTTCTTGTTGAAGTCGAACATTATCATCATCATGCGCCTCCTTCCGAAAAGACGCGGCCTCATAGGAATGGGCGGCCGCCGACCCATCGCGCGTGGCAGCTTCCTCTCCTTGGGCCGCTGCCGAACCCGAACACAGCCGCAAAAGTCTGGCGCGGCATATCATCTTATTGAGGAAAGGCTCGCCTCGCCGTCCGTGCAGCGCACCGTCTCCGCGCGAGCGAGCGTGTTCCAGCCCTTACCCTTGCGCACCGCCTCCCACTGCGCCACCGTGCCGCGAAAGCGGATGTCCGTGAGCGCCATGCAGAAGGAGAACGCCGAGTCGCCGATTCTCGTGACGCTTGCCGGAATCTCCACCGACGCGAGCGAGCGGCAGTTGCAGAACGCCTCCGTGCCGATGACCGTCACGCCATCGGGAACGGTGACCGACGCGAGCAGCACGCAGTCCATGAACGCCCGCCACCCGATTTTCGTGACGCCCGCAGGCAGCGTGACCGAGGCGAGCGAGGCGCAGCTGTCGAAGGCAAGGTCCCCGACCGCGCGCACGCCCGCGGGAACTTCCGCCTCATGTACGCCGCGGTACCATGTGAGGAGGATGCCGTCAGCCACGCGGAAGGGCGGCAGCGGAACATCCCCGTCGGCGCACGCCACGCGGTCGGCGGCGGTGTAGCGGTTCCAGCCGCGCACTTTCTCCACGTCCTCCCACTGCGCCGCCGTGCCCGCAAAGCGGATGTCCGAGAGCGCGGTGCAGTTGAGGAAGGCATACTCGCCGATGACTCTCAGGCTCGCGGGGAGCGTCACCTCCGCGAGGGCCGCGCAGTCCACGAACGCCCACTCGTCTATCTCCCTTATGCCCTCCGCAATCGCAAGGGAGCGGAGCGAGCGGCAGCCGGCGAATGCCTGCTCGCCGACATAGCGCACGCCGGAGGGAAGCGCGACCGCCGCGAGCCGCTCGCAGTCCTTGAACGCCATGCAGCCGATTGTCCGCACGCTCCCGGGAATCGCCACCGACTCAAGGGTCTCGAAGCCCATGAACGCCTCCATGCCGATTTCCGTGACACCATCGGGAATGGCCGCCTCTCGCGCGGTGCGGCGGATGTCCTCCGCCGTGCCGTCCTCAAGCGAGGCATGCCCAATCAGCACCGCGCCGTCCTTGCAGCGCACCGTGCGGGCGGGGATGCCTTCGTTCCAGTCCGCGCTCTTGCGCACCACGTTCCACCGCGCCCGCGTGCCGCGGAATCGGATGTCCGAGAGCGCGGTGCAGTTGAGGAACGCCGCGCTGCCGATGTACCGCAGGCTCTCCGGGAGCGTTACCTTCGTGAGCGACCCGCAGTCCGCGAACGCCATGAAGCCCACGTCCTCCACGCCCTCGGGGACCCGCGCCTCAACCGCAGACGGGTCGCACGCCGTGACCACGCCGTGCTTCACGGAAAGCGTCGTGTCATTTCTCGCCATATCCTGTCCTCCTCGCGGCCCGCCCGCCGAGCCGTCAGGGGATAATATATGAAAAATCGCGCGTTTTTTCAAAAAATCTTGTGGTTTTTTGCGGGAACATGCGGATGCCCCTCGTGCGGGCATCCGCCCCCTCACTCGTTTTACTGCGCCGTGCGGTACTCGGTGCACCTGCGCACTGTGCCGTCATCGTAGTAATCGTACTCGTACCAGAATTCGTCTTTGCACCCGAAGAAGAAAATCGTGCAGCGGATTTCTTTTCCGCGCTCGTCGTAGTCGTGCCGCTCCTCAGTGTTCGAGTCCCTGTGGTAAATATCTTTTCCGCGCTCGTCAACTTCGTACATTTCATCCTCGCCCTGCGAGTTCCAGTAGCGGACTTTCCTGCCGTGCTCTTTGTACTCATACCAGCTCTCAAAGCCGTCCGAGTTCTTGTAGTGGATTTCCCAGCCGCGCTCGTCATACTCCCGCCACGCCTCGCTGCCGTCCGAGTTCCTGCGGTGGATTTCTTTTCCGCGCTCGTCATACTCATGCCATTCCTCGTCGCCGTCCGAGTCCTTGCGGTGGATTTGGTTTCCGCGCCCGTCGTACTCGCACCATTCCTCCCAGCCGCCCGGGCCTTTGCGGTGGACTTGCTTGCCGTGCCCGTCATACGCGCACCATTCCTCGCTGCCGTCCGAGCTCCTGCGGTGGATTTGGTTTCCGCGCTCGTCGTACTCGCGCCACTCCTCCCAGCCGTCCGATTTCCTGTGGTGGACTTCGTTTCCTGCCGCGTCGTACTCGCGCCATTCCTCAAGACCGCCGGAGTTTTTGCGGTGGATTTCCCTGCCGTGCCCGTCATAGTCACGCTGCTCCTCACGGCCGTTTGAATTCCTGTAGCGGATTTGGTTTCCCGCCGCGTCGTACTCATGCCATTCCTCCAAGCCGTCCGAGTCCTTGCGGTGGATTTCTTTTCCGCGCTCGTCATATTCGATGATGCTGTTGAGCCAGACCATGCGCTCCACGGACGCGCCGTGCAGGGTGAACGTCTTTTTGAACGGCTCATTCTGATTCGCCGTCATGCCTCGCACTCCTTTTCCTTGGAAAGACGCTCTCCGCCCGCCGGCATCGCGCGGTACTCGGTGCGCCTGCGCACCGCGCCGTCATCGTAGAAATCGTACTCGTACCACCGCTCATCGCCGTCAGGAAGCCTGCGGCGGACTATGTTGCCGTCCGAGCCGTACCATCCTTCCTCGCCACGGGAAGTCCTCTCGCGGGCGAGCGTGCCGTCCGCGTCGTACTCGTACCGTGTCTCAGTGCCGAAGTT
>JAFLSP010000175.1 GCA_022510885.1 Treponema sp.
CAGAACGTCCGTATCAACTCCAGCGTCCTGTCCATCTCGGCCTTCGGCGCGACCGTTATGCGCATGGAAAGCTCGCCGCCCTCAGTCCAGAGCCGCACGAGGATGCCATTCTCTGCGAGGTAGTCCTTGAGAGCCTGCACGTCGATTCCGTCAAAATGAATGAAGATGAAGTTCGCCGCGGAGTTGAACGCCTTGATTCCCCTGATTTTGTTCACCTCGGCAATGAAGGCGGCGCGGGTTTCCGAAATCGTCTTTGTGAGCGCGGAATAATATTTCCTGTCCTTCAGCGCCGCGATTGCCGCCTTGCGCCCGAGGTTCGAAACGCGGAACGGATTGAGGTCGAGTTTGAAGACCTGCTTCGCCATCGGGGTGCAAAGTCCGTAGCCGATTCTCACGCCCGCGAGCGCGTACAGTTTTGAGAATGTCCGCGCGAAGACGACGTTGTTGTATGCGTTCAGAAGGAATTTCGCGTCGTAGGTGAAGCCCGACATTCCGAGGTACGCCTCGTCCACGATGACAAGCGACGTCGGGTTCTCCTTGATGACTTTCTCAAGCCCCTCGCGCGAGATGACCGCCCCGGTCGGGTTGTGCGGCGTGGTGATGATGATAATCCGCGGGTTCGTCTCCTTTGCCTTGCGCAGAATTTCGTCCACGTCGAATTCGTAAGAATCCGTTCCCGGCGCGACGCTGTAATAGTCGGCCTTCGCGTGGCGCAGTTCCACCACGGACTTGTAGTAGTTCCATGCCGGCGCGGAAATCAGAACCGTGTCGCCGCTGTTTAGGACAATCGTCATGATTGTCTTTATCACGTCGGAAGAGCCTGAGTGAATGAAAATCGAGTCCACCGGAATTTCCGTGAGGCGCGAGATTTCCACGGCAAGCTCGTCCTCGCGCGTGAGGTCGTAGAGGCTCAAGTCCTCTGCGGTCGCATTGTGGAAGACTTCGAGGCACTTCGGGCTTGGTCCGAAAAGGTTCTCGTTCACGTGCAGGCGGCCGGTCGTCTGCTCCGTGGAGACGACTGAATACTGCTTCGTGTCCGCGTAGTTCGAAAGGTAGTTGAGGCGCGCGGTCGAGTTGAGCAACTCCTCTTCCTGAAAGAACTGGTCGATGAAGTCCTTGAAATTCGGATAGAACTGGAGGATGTCCTCGGTCGTGTCGAATTCCTTGCACTCGTCGTCGCTGTAGCCTTTCACGCGCAGTTTGAGGTCATCGATGTGGCGGATTTGGAAATCGTCCCAGAGCATGTACTTCACTTCCGGGTCGTAGTATTCCTTCACCATGTGCTCGACGAATTTTTGGGAGAAGTCCCTGCTGAAAAACGCCTCGCCGATGGTGTACCAGCATTTCTCGCCGCCTTTTTTCACGGATGTCATGTAGCCGTCCTTGTCGGTTGCCTTCACGCAGTACTCGTCAAGGAATTCGTCCGTGTACTTGCAGGCGTAGTACGAGTCGTATACGTAGTCGCGGTAGACGTTGTGCGCGAACCAGTTGTCGGAGCAGCAGATGTACGAATTCTTGAGGTAGTCCTTCGCCGCGTACAGCGAGGAGATGTTGTTCTTCTCCTGCCATTCGGTGTTGTCTATGACGATGAGGTCCTTGTACTTTTTCGCCATCTCGTAGTATTTTTCTTTAAGATAGCCGACGACGAGCACAATCTGCTAGATTCCCGCGTCGCGCAACTGCTTTATCTGCCGCTCCACCATGGTGTCGCCCTTGATTTCAAAAAGGCCTTTCGGAAGGTAGTTCGAGAGCGGCATGCATCGGCGGCTTCTTCCCGCCGCGAGGATAATCGCGTTGTCCACTTTGTAGGGAGCGAGCGCGTCGTAGCCTGCCTCGGTGACGCGGCCGTCCTTGAGCCAGCCGTTCTTCTCGCACATGAAGAGCGTCTCCGCATCGGACTGCGAGAGGTCTTCTCCTTTGTGCGCGGCGTAAAGCAAATCAAATTCTTTTTCCGTCATACTATTCTCCAAAATACAAAATGTGCTTCATTGTTTTTCGTTGTTTTCGGCGACAAGTTCTTCCCGCTTGCGCACCATGAACTCGTACACGTTCTCGCCGGCCTCGCCCTCGCACTCCCACGCGGCGGCCTTTGCCTTGGCGCGGAGCCGCGCAAGCTCCTCGGAGTCGCTCGCGTTCTGAATCACTTCCTTAATCTGCGGGAACTGCTCCGCTTTCAGCTCGATGCCGAATTCCTTGACGGCATTCACCTGCCACGGCTTCTGCCCGGGAACGTCGTATGCGTCGTACAGGGCAAGCTCGATGTCGGCGTTCACGTACATCACGGGCTTGTCGCACAGGAACGTGAAGTCGTAGATGATGCCGGAGAAATCCGAAATCATGATGTCTGCCTTTTTCATCGTGGCGATGTTGTCGCGGCTGTAGTCCCACACGACATTCTTGCGGCCGGCAAACTTTTCCGTGAGGCGGTCGAGCATATCCTTTTCCGAAACCGACGACTGCGGGTGCGGGCGCACGATGATGTTCCAGCCGGTGTCTGCAAGCGGGGAAAGCAGCGATTCGCCGTAGCGGCTCAGGATTCCGCTCGGCCCCCATGAGGGCGAGAGCAGCACGGTGAACGAATGGTTTTCTTCCGCAGGAATCTCGGCGAGTTTTTCGCGGAACACGTCGAGGTAGGTGCAGCCCACGACGGGCAAATCCTTTTCCTTGAGGCCGCGCGCCTTTTCCAGATACCGCACGTCGTCCTTCTGATAGGAGCCGGTGAGCAGAATCGAGTCAAAGTAATCGACCCCAAAAAGCCGGTACATCGTCGCGTCGCCCGGGCTGTGGAGGATGTGCGCGTAGTGCCTCACGTTTCGGCTGCGCTTCCACTGATACACGCCAAGCCCCGGAGTGGTCGCAAGCACGATGTCCGCGGAAAGCAGGTTGAGCCGCGCGAACGCCGCGTTGCCCTCGCCGATGTACTCAGGCTTCACGTAGGTGTAGCCCGCGCCGAACGCCTCGTCATCCCTGCATGAGGTGAAATAGGAGACTTCCGTTTTGTGCCGCTCGAACGCCTCAAGCACCGGACGGAAAACCGACTGATAGCGCCTGTCCTCGTTGTAGATGACGAAGGTCCGCGCCGATGAATCCGCCGCACCGCGCTTCCC
>JAFLSP010000176.1 GCA_022510885.1 Treponema sp.
AACTGCGCGGTCAGCTCCATACAGGCGGGCGACTTTGCGCGGGCGCAGGCCGCGTTCGACGCGCACAAAGCCGCCGTGAGCGCGAAGAACGCCGCGGCGATTGAGACGATGCTGTTCACGGCGCACATCGATGCGGCAATCAAGCCGCTTTCCCTTGACGAGGCGATTGCCTTCCTGCGCGCACAGCGCGACGACCCCCGCGCAAAGGACCGCACGGTCGCCGCGCGCATTGATGAGCACGAGGCGTACTGCTGGTATCAGAAGCTCAGGCCGCTGTTCGATGCGGGCGACTACCTTGCCGCCGCCGCGCTCGCCGACGAGGGGCTTGCGTCCGTGCCGAACAGCCGCGCCCTCAGCACGGTGCGGAACCAGTGCTATCAGAACTACGCGATTGACGTGCACAACGCCTTCGCGAGCCTGGCGAACGCGGGCAGATACGAGGAGGCGCGGGCTGTCGTGCAGGACGGCCTGCGCATTGTTCCCGCGAACACGACGCTCAAGAACGACCTCAGGAGAATCCAGTCGCTCTTGCAGAAACGGTAGCGGGCACTGCAAGCGGGAATCTTGTTATATTGGACTGATGATTTCTGCCATCAGAGGCAGACAAAAACCGCCGCACCAGTATGCGCTGATGCGGCGGTTTCCGTTGTGCGGGGCTACTGCTGCTTGCCGCTTACGGTAATCGTCGCGATGGTGGGCGCCTTGCCGGTGGCAATCTGGCTTTCCGAGCCTTCGTAGCCGTAGAGTGCCACGCGGATGGTCGCCGTCTCGCCTTTCTTGACGGCGAGCGGCTTCTCAAGCGCGAAGGTCTTTTTCACGGAGCGGATTGCGCGCGACTGGTCCGTGGCGAGCGTCTCCGTCCTGCCGCCGACGGTCGCGGTTATCAGCGCGGCGACGTTGCCCGTGCCGTGGTTGCCGAACGCCGCGTCAATCTGCGTGATGACGATGTTCTGCTTGGCGGTAATCGGGAAGTCCACGTACACCTTGTCCTTGCCCGCAATCGGGTCGCTGTAGCCGGAGTACGAGATGGCGCCGCCCGCGATGTCCGCCGTAATCTTGGACGAGTTGAACTTCCACGTTCCTGCGGAGGGCTTTGCCTTTCCCGCCGTGGCGACGTCCGCGTTGTCCGAGCTGCCTTCCAGCGAGTCGCTTGCCGCCGGGCTGTCCAGCCAGGTCAGGGCGAACGCGCCCGCTTCCGCCTTGAGGATGGTGAGCGTCTGAGAGCCACTCGCGCCGTCCGCGTCGCAGGCGGTCGCCGTTACGGTAATCGTCGTGTCATTCGCCACGTTCGCGGCGGTCAGCAGGCCGCTCGGCGAGATGCTCGCGGCTTTCGGGTCGGAGACCGACCACACGTAGTCGCCGTTCGTGGGCTTTGCCGGGTTGAGCGTGGCGGTGAACTGGAGGTTCTTGCGTCCGTACAGCTCCTTCGCGCCGTCCGCCGCGCTGACCGTGATGCCCTTGACCGGAATGAACGAGAGCGCGCTGTCGCCCTCCACCGTGATTTTGGTGATGTAGGATTTTTCCGCCGCCGTAATGGTGACGGTCGCCGCGCCCTCGTACACGACGTAGGCTTTCTCCGCAAACTTTGAGGTGGAGCCGTTGTTAAAGTCGTAGAAGGCCGCGCCCTGCTTGCCCGCCGCGATGGTGCCGCTGCCCGCGTAGTAGCCTTCCACGCGCACGAGCGACTTGCCCGCGACCGGGAATGAAATCGTCGCGCCCGCGTTGCCCACGAAGTGCGCCTTGCCGCTTTCCTGCGCGAAGCCATTGCACGTCAGGTCGGCGTATTGCTGTGAGCCGTCGAGCGTGTAGACGGTGCGCGTGGTCTCGCTCTCGCCGTCGAGGAGCGCCTTGGACTTGTCCGCGCTTACCTTCCAGCCCCGCGCGGCGATGAGCGCGTCAACGTCCCAGAAGCCCTCCGCGTCCTTCTTGAACCTGAGGCTTGAGAGGTCGTAGACGCGGTTGAGGATGGCGCGCCGCCCGTTGTATTCCTTTGCCGCGTCCGCGTCGCTCATGACATCATTGCGCCCGTCGGTCTTTACGCCCAGGCTCTTTGCCGTGGCGGAGTCGATTTTCCAGCCGATGACGGACTGCGGGATGCCGTCCGCCATGAGCGGCTTTCCCGACCACAGGTCGGCGTGGATGCCCGATGCCTTTGTCGCCACGAAGGCGACCTGGTTGTAGTAGCCGCTTGTCCAGGGCGTGCGGGCAAGGTAGGTGGTCTGCTTGGGCTGGCTGCTGACCACAGAGTTGTAGATGACGAGGCCTTTTGCAGCCGTGTTGCCCATGTCCATGCGCGGCGCGCCGATGTACGAGGTGTGGTTGCTCGCGTGCTCGTCGTAGACGGAGACAATCTCGCAGTTCTCGAACAGCGCGACCTTTCCCGTCGCCTCCATCCAGATGAAGTCCGTGTCGCCCTCCACGTAGCACTGGTAGAACCATGCCTTGCCCGTGGTGCGCAGCGTGTCCTGGTGCGACTTGAAGGCGCAGTTGTACGCGGCGAGGTTCCCCGTGGAGTCAAAGCCGATGGTCTCCGCCTGCGTGTTGGAGCCTTTGACCGAGCCGCGCTCGAAGGTGTTGTGCAGCGTCAGGTTCTCCAGCGTCAGGCTGCCCGTGCCCTCGAACTCGAAGAGGCAGCGGTTCCGCTGCGCGCTGCCCGCCTGCGTCAGCCGCAGCAGGTCGCCGCTGTTGTCCTTGGCGATTACCACGTCCGCGCCGTACTTTGTCTTTGTCTTGCCCGACAGCGTGATGTGCGCCGGTCCCTTGTAGTGGAGCACTTCCTCATACGTTCCCTTGCCAAGCGCAATCGTGAAGTCGCCCTCCCGTGCGCCAATGGCGTCCAGTGCCGCCTGAATCGTCGGGTACGCCGTCGTGCCTGTCAGTCCGTCGCCCGCCAGCGTCACTCCCGGCCCGTCCGCTTCCGCCGCGCGTCCTTTGCAAGCCGCAAGCACGGCAACAACGACCGTCGCGACCAGGATTCCTGCAACCAGTTTTTTCATGTTGTTCCCCTGTGTGATGGTTTTCTCTCATTCATTGTAGCACGGATTGAGGGAAAGCGG
>JAFLSP010000177.1 GCA_022510885.1 Treponema sp.
CCTGATACGGCGGATTTCCCACAACAGCGTCAAATTTCATCTCTTCTTCTCCATTCGCATTGTTTCTCAGATTCCAGAACTGCGCCCGGCTCACTTTGTCAACAAAACTGCCGCTCTTGTTCTTGAGCTGACCCACAAGGTCGTCAAAGCAGTGCGCGTTCACGCTTGCGCCCGTGAATCCCGCGAGCGTGCGGCGCGTTATGCTCTTTGCCATGGGCGTCTTGCAGATGACGAAGATGTTTTCGGCGAGCACGCGCCTCCACAAGTCCTTCTCCATTTCCCGCGCGGGCGCAGTACCAAGCTCCAGCTTTTTGCGGGCGCGGTACACGCCGTAGGCGCACCACAGGGCGTACAGGCCGCTCTTTGAGTTGATTTCGAGGATGCGGGCGTTCTTCTTGAAAAGGGCTTTCGTCACGCCGTCCTGCTCGGCGTACACCGGCTCCGGGATGGATTCCCTGAATTCCTCGTCGAAGAAACGCCATCCGCCCAAACTCTGGAAAAGGTGGATGTTCACCACGCGCCACGGAGTGAGGACGGTCTCCTTGTCGGGGTTGCGGAACGTGGAGAAAATCGCGCTGATGCGCTCGATTCGCTCCTCTATGCCCAGTGAGTCCGCCGCACGCGCCATCTCGCGGATACGCGCGCCGGACTCGCGGAACACGTCCGCATCGTAATATTTCTTGAACCTCTCGAACACTTCTTTCGTCACGCCGCGCGGCATGAACTCCTGCCATGAGAGGTCGTCCACGATGTCCGTGAAGTTGTCGAGCGTGACCGGCTCTTCCTCTCCGTCAAGGTTCTTGCTCAGTTCCGCTCCGTACAGCATGAGCGGCATACGGATTGAGATGCCGCGCAGGATTGAGACGGCGGCATCGCGGTTCTTCTTTGCCTCAAGCAACCTCCTGCGCCGCTCCTCTTCTTCCGGCGTAGGCTCGCGCGTTTCTTTCTGCGGATTTTTGCCCTTTTGTATCTGCTCGAATTCCTCGTCGGTGAAGCCGAGCGCGTTTATGTCGATGTCGCCCGTCTTTGCCTGCGCCTTTGTAGAGCCGATGATTTTCTTGAGCTTGTCGAATTCTTCCAGCTCCACAGAATCGAGCCGCAGCAGGCTCTCGTTGTAAAGATAGCCGTCCTCAAAGCCGTTCCGCACCACGCGCTCCACATACGCCTTTTTGAGCTGACCGAGCATTTTCTCCGTGTCGTAAGGCTTCATCCTGCTGCCGTCGAATCCGATTATCGGGCAGAAGTTCAGAAAGTTGCCGAGAACCGTGCGGTCGCCCGCGCTCGTCTTGCCCGCTTTCGCGCTGATTTTGGCGGTCTCCGCAATCATCTTGAGCGTGCGGTCTGGCGCGAAGTCGAACACAAAGCATTCCTCTTTCTGCTTTCCGCCGATGATTGCGGGTGTCTGCACGCGGAAAATCGTCTGCATGTAGGTGCTTGCGGATGTGCTGTAGCCGCCCGCGAGCATGAAGCACGCCGTCCAAGGTTTTACGCTCACGCCTGTGGTGAGCCTTCCGCATGAGAGCGTGATGGAATACGTTTCTTCGGGGCGCGCGCCGATTGCCTTTTCCACAAGCGCAAGCGCGTCGCGCGAGTCCACTTCCTCGTCGCCGTCTCCGGCAACGTTCGCAACATTGAACTGACCGAACACGGGATGCCGCTGCAAGAGCGCGCTCAGTGCCTTCGCTTCCCTCACACCCGGAACTACCCACAGCGAGTGGCGGAAGTTCTTCCGGTATTCCTGTGTCGAATACGGATAGTTGCTCTCCGCGTCCTCCTTGCTGATGAGGTCGAGGAACTGCCGCACGTTCGCCTCATGCACGAACGCTCCGTCCTCGCCCGTGCGGAAGAATTCGCGGAAGTTGAAGGCGATGTCGGAGTCAGCGTAGTCGGGATAAAGTTTTCCCAGGTCGTAGGTGAAGATGTTCAGCCGCGGAAGGCAGGCGTAGGGGTTCGGGTCGCCCTGATGGAGCGTCTCCCAGTCACGTTTCGCCCGCTGTTCCATCACGTAGTCCCATGTGAACGTCTCTTCCTCGCTGAAATCGTCCAGAAGATTGAACGGCGTTCCCGAAAGGTGCAGGACTCTTGTGCTCTCCTTGCGGCAGGCGGCGAGCACCGCCTTTCCCAGCTCCGTCTGCGTTCCCTCGTGCGCCTCGTCAATGATAATCAAATCCCAGTCTACGCCGAACACTTCCTCGTTCTTGGCGAACGCTCCGCCGACAAGTTCCGAGCCGCGCATATCCTGAATCGAGGCGAAGTAAATGAAGTGGTAGTCGGAAAGTCCGCTCTTGTCCGCGCCGCCCATCATCTCATGGAAGGTCTTTTCCTCCTGCGGGTCCGCGCCGTTCTTTTTTGAGAAATAATACCAGTCCGCGCGGTCGTAGAAGATTTTGGCGTAGTCATCGAACCATGCGGAATCCACGACGGGGCGGTGCGTGAGGATGAGCGTGCGGTGAAAGTCCATGCGCTTGACTACTTCAAGCGCGGTGATTGTCTTTCCGAACCTCATCTTGGCGTTCCAGAGCATCTGGTGGCTTCCGCCCGACTTCTTGAACTGCCTGAGCGTCTTTTCGATTGCCTCGCCCTGCTCAGGCCGGAATATCACGGGGCTTTTTCCCTCCGAGATTTCGCCCGCGTTCAATGACGTGCGCCCTTCCTTTGCGGCGGCGATGGCTTTCTTCACGGTCTCAAGGTCGGTGTGAAACCATTCGTTCGCCTTGTGCTCCGTGTCGAACACCTTGCGTTTTATGCCCGAGCGCACAAGGATGCTGTGGATGTCATGGTCTTGAAACACGATGAGGTTCTTGTCTTTCATGTATGCGGTCGCCTCTGTATGCAGAAGTTCGAACGGCACGCCCGCCGTCTGCGTCTGATGGCGGATTCTTTCCTTCGCGGCGGCGTTCAGTTCCTTGCAGTTCGGCTTAAAGGCAAAGTACGCCATGCCCGCGCTGCACGATGCCTCCCCGATTTTGAGGATGCCCTCGTGCGCCTCGTCGTTTATGCGGTACACGTAGATAAGTTTCTGCTCGAACGCTTG
>JAFLSP010000178.1 GCA_022510885.1 Treponema sp.
CCCGCATGGAAGCACCGCGCCGACGGACACAAGGTGCGGTGCTGGCTGGACTGACGGCAGGGCGGCGAAAAAAAAACGCCTATTTCACGTATTTTTTGCGAAAAAGTATTGACAAATCGGACTGGGGGGGGGGTAAGATGTTTTGTTGTTTTATTTCTTTTTTTAAGGAGACTGTATGAAAAAGACAAACGTTTTCTTGCCCGCCCTCTGCATGGCGGCACTGTTCTGCTCGTGTTCCGGCGGCTCGGACTCCGGCGACGACCTTTTGGCAAGCCCGCTCAAGGTCATCGAGAACATAGATATTGACCTCACGTCGGAGAGCCTCTCGCGGAGCGCGCAGGTGGCGCGGACGGTCTCCCCGTCCGATGAGGGCAGCGCGGCAAGCCCGGTGATGGCATTGAGCGCGCCGGGGGTGCGGCTCATGGCGGCGGACGGGCAGATTGCGGTGCTTGCGGAAGAGTATGACCCTGATAAAGGTATTGGTCGGAAGGATGAGAGCAGCACTATAGAAAGGGCCAGGGGAGACTACGCCGCCGCCGTACAAATCCTTGACATCGTAAAGAAGGAGATTGCGGCGGAGGTTCGGAGTCGCAACCTTCCGTTCGGGCAGGCCATGAGCAATCTGTCGATTACAGCCACACGTATTTTTGAAAAAAAAGAAAATACGGGTACCGTAACCGTAAACTATTTTAGGGTTGACCTGGTAGGACTCTCCGCCTACTTGTATTCCTATGGAACGGTCGCGGTAAGCGGCAGCAAAAATGATTACAACTTCGTGCTGAAATGCGTTCCGAATATCATGGGGCTGTCTTTGGATACGGAGCTTTATATGGTACTAGGCAGTGGCAGCAGCAGTTCCGCGTCTTACTCAAGGATTACGACGAGCCGCAACAAGAAAGTGCGCTTAGAATACGGCACGCAGTTTTCGGAGAGCGGTGAACTTGAAGACTTCTGGAGTGAGTATAACGTCGAGCCATCAAGAATCACCGTGTACAGATACAACAAGAGTGGTAATGCGGAGCGGACAGCTTCCCTTGTAATAGGCAATTATTTTGCAAGTGCTTATAGAAGGGACGGTGAAGAAGACGGTGCGCAATTGTCGCAGGCCGATGGAACTGGCATAGGAAACAAAGGTAGTGATGGGAACTGGAATTTTGCCGGTGCGTCATATAGCGACCTTCCGTCTGCGCTGAGTATGTCGGCGGTAATAGCAGAACTTGACAAACATCCCTATGCATCATCAACCCCTCCTTCCGTGTCCAGCATTCCCTCGGATTTGACCAGCAGGCTGACAAGTCGGTAGGTGGCGCGCGGCGGGGCATTGACACGCATTCCCGTTTTGCTTTAGCATGGTGCATGGACAAGGGCGTTATACAGTGTGGGTATAATGCCCTTTTTGTTTCTATAAAATGCTATGAAACTATAAGCGGGAAAAAGGAGTTCTCTTATGGTCGGAACATGGTGGTCACTCGTGCCGGCGGTCGTCGCCATCGTGCTCGCGCTCGTCACGAAGGAAGTCTACTCGTCGCTCTTCGTGGGCATCCTGATTGGCGGCGCGTTCTTTGCCGCCGACGCGGCTTCGGGCTTTACGGGCTTTTTCACGCACGTCTTCAGCGACGGCATGATTGCGCAGCTCTCCGACGGCTGGAACGTGGGCATCCTCGTGTTCCTCGTCGTCCTCGGCACGATGGTCGCGCTGATGAACGCGGCGGGTGGCTCTGCGGCGTTCGGCGAGTGGGCGCGGCGGCGCATTCGGACAAAGGCGGGCGCGCAGGTCGCGACGATTTTCCTTGGCATCCTCATTTTCATTGACGACTACTTCAACTGCCTCACGGTCGGCTCGGTGATGAAGCCGATTACCGACAAGTACGCCGTCTCGCGCGAAAAGCTCGCCTACTTGATTGACGCGACTGCCGCGCCCGTCTGCATCATCGCGCCCATCAGTTCCTGGGCGGCGGCGGTCGCCGGGTTTGTGGACAAGGACAGCGGCGAGAACGGGCTCGCGCTCTTCTGCAAGGCCATTCCCTTCAATTTCTACGCCTTCTTCACGCTCATCATGCTGTTCGCGCTCGTCGCCATGCGCTTTGAGTTCGGCCCGATGGCGGCCTTTGAGGACGCAAAGGCACGGCTCGACCGGGCGGCGGACGAGCCGGCGGCGCGTCCGGCGGGCAAGGGGCGGGTGCTCGACCTCGTGCTGCCGATTGTCCTGCTGATTGTGTTCTGCACGCTCGGTATGCTGTACACGGGCGGATTTTTCGCGCGCGGCGCGGCGCGCGCGGGCTTCGTGGACGCATTCGCGAACAGCGACGCTTCCGTGGGCCTGGTGCTCGGCTCGTTCGCCACGCTCGTGGTGACGGTCGCGCTCTTTGTGGCGCGCGGGGTGCTTCCGTTCAGGTCGTGCATGGCGTGTCTGCCCGAGGGCTTCAAGGCAATGGTTCCGGCCATACTCATCCTGACGCTCGCCTGGACGCTCAAGGCGATGACCGACTCGCTCGGCGCGGCGGAGTACGTGGCGGGCGTGGTGAACGGCAGCGCGCGCGGCCTGCAAAGTTTCCTCCCCGCCATCATCTTCGTGATTGCCGCGTTCCTCGCGTTCGCCACGGGCACGAGCTGGGGCACTTTCGGCATCCTCATCCCGATTTGCATCGCGGTCTTTCCGGGCGTGGGCGACCCGCTGCGCATTATCTCGATTTCCGCCTGCATGGCGGGCGCGGTCGCTGGCGACCACTGCTCGCCCATCTCCGACACGACGATTATGGCGAGCGCGGGCGCGCAGTGCGACCACGTGAGCCACGTCTCCTCGCAGCTGCCCTACGTGCTTTCGGTGGCGGCGGTCTCGTTCGTCGCCTATGTCGTCGCGGGGTTCACGCAGGGACTGGGCATCGTCGCGAGCGGCATCATCTCCTGGCTTGTAGGCATCGCGCTGCTGCTCGGCTTTTTGTGCGCGGTCAGGGCAAAGCGCGCGGGGGTGGGCAGGGCATGAGCGACGTTGCGCAGCAGATTCGGGACGGGCTGTTCGCCTTGCAGGACACGG
>JAFLSP010000179.1 GCA_022510885.1 Treponema sp.
TTGCGGTATGCCTCGAACTTCCGCACCACCTCCGCGTCGGGCGTTCCGCACAGGCTGACTGCCACGGCGACGGCAAGGCAGGCGGAAAAGCCGGGGAGGATTTCGTACACGTCAAAGATGCCGCCGCGCAGCGAGTGCCAGGCAATCACCGTGACCGCGCCGGCAATCAGCCCCGCAAGCGCGCCGTTGCGGGTCGTCCGTTTCCAGAACAGCGCGAGCAGCATGAGCGGGCCAATCGTCGAGCCGAAGCCCGCCCAGGCATAGCTGACGAGCGAGAAAATCGAGCTGTTCTGGTTGAGCGCGATGCAGAACGCGACGGCGGCAATGCCCAGCACGGCAACCCGGCTCGCCCGCAGCACGTCCGCGTCAGTCGCGTCCTTTTTGAGCAGCCCCTTGTAGATGTCCTGGCTGAACGACGACGAGGCGACCAGCAGCTGGCTGTCCGCCGTGCTCATCGCCGCCGCGAGAATGGCGCACAGGAAGATACCGGCGACGAAGGCGGGGAACATCTGCTTGATTGCCTCGCTGAAGACCGTCTCCGCAGCGGACGTGCTCAGAATCTGCGGCAGGTAGACCGTCCCGAGCGAGCCGACGACGACCGCCACGCTGAGCGCGACGATGACCCACACGATGGCGATGCGCCGCGAAATCTTCACGTCCCGCGCCGAGCGGATTCCCATGAAGCGCACGATGAAGTGCGGCATCCCGAAGTAGCCCAGGCCCCACACGAGCGAGGAGATGACCGACACCGCGCCGAAATGCTGGTTGCGCGCGAAGGCCTCCTGCATCCGCTCGCTCACGCCGTTGAATTCGCCCGCCATTGCCCGCTGCCCGAAGCGCTGCACCTGCGCCCACGCCTCCCCAGGCCCGCCGAGCGCGACGAGCATCACCACGCCCGTAATGATGAGCGCGACGAACATCAGCGCGCCCTGCACGAAATCCGTGGAGCACACCGCGCGGTAGCCGCCCGTAATCGTGTAGGCGAGAATCACCACAAGCCCGATGACCAGTCCCGCGTGGTAGGGCAGGCCGAAGACCGAGTTGAACAGCTTGGCGCAGGCCACGAACCCGGACGCGACGTAAATCGTGAAGAAGAGCAGGTTGAACACGACCATAATCGTGGCGATGAGGTGCCGCCGGTCGTCAAAGCGGTTGGTCAGGAATTCGGGAATCGTAATCGCGTTGCCGAATTCCTCCGTGCAGCGGCGCAGGGGCTTTGCCACAATCAGCCAGCTCAGGTACGTGCCGACCGCAAGCCCCACCGCCGTCCAGAACGCCTCCTTCATGCCGCCAAGGTAGGCAAGCCCGGGCAGACCCATCAGCAGCCAGCCGCTCATGTCGGACGCCTCCGCGCTCAGCGCCGTGACCCAGGGGCCGACCTGCCGCCCGCCCAGGAAAAAATCGCCCGCGCTCGCGTTCTTCTTCATGTTGCGCAGGCCGATATAAATCATAAAACCGAGGTACAGAACGAACGCCGCGATGCGGGCGACCAGCACCGAATCAAGACCCATAGCATACTCCTGATGTTCTTTGATTACCGAATTATCGCCGAATTGCGCGATGCTTGCAAGGGGGCGCGCTCGATTGACGCATTCAGCGCGGCGGGGTATACTTTTGGACGTATGGCGATTTCTTCCCCTTCCGGACAGCCGCTTTTTTCCCGCGAATACCTTGCCCGCCTGATTCTTCCCCTGGTGGCGGAGCAGTTCCTCGCCATGACGATTGGCGCGTGCGACACGCTCATGGTCTCGTCAATCGGCGAGGCCGGCGTGAGCGGCGTTTCGCTCGTTGACCAGTTCAGCCAGCTGATGATACAGCTGTTCGCCGCGTTCGCGACGGGCGGCGCGGTGGTGTCGAGCCAGTACCTGGGGCACAAGGACGCGCGGGATGCCTGCGTGGCGGCAAAGCAGCTGCTGAACCTCGCCCTGATTTCCGGCCTGCTGATTATCGCGGTCTTTGTGCCGCTGCGCGCGCAGATTCTCACGAAAATGTACGGCAGGAGCGAGGCGGACGTGTTGCAGAGCGCGATAACCTACTTCTTTTGGGTGGGGCTGTCCTTTCCCTTCCTCGCCGTGTACAGCTCCTGCGCCGCGCTGTTCCGCTCCATGGGCAACAGCAAGCTGAGCCTCAAGGTCAGCATCCTGATGAACCTGACCAACATCGGCGGGAACGCCGCGCTCATCTACGGCGCGAAAATCGGCGTTTCGGGCGCGGGCATCGCCACGCTTGCAAGCCGCGTGGTTGCGGCCGTGGTGATGGTGGTGCTGCTCTGCGACAGGAAGCGGAACGTCATCCACTTTGACAACATCCTCCGCCCGGAATGGAACGGGTCGATGGTGCGCCGCATCCTGCGCGTGGGCATTCCGAGCGGCATCGAGAACAGCGTCTTCCACATCGGCAAGCTGGTGGTGCAGGTGTTCATGTCGGGGTTCGGCACGGCGGCGATTGCGGCGAACGCCATCTGCAACACGGTGGCGAGCTTCGCCAACATCCCCGGGAACGCAATCGGCATGGCCTCGGTCACGGTCGTGGGTCAGTGCATCGGCGCGGGCGAAAAGGGGCAGGCGAAACGCTACGCGCGCGTCCTGCTGCGCGAGACCTACATCGCCATGTCGCTGCTCGCGCTCCTCATCCTGCTGTTCGCCCCGCAGGTGGTGTCGCTCTTCAACATCTCCGACGAGGCGAAACGGCTTGCCGCCGGGGTCATCCGCACCTGCATGGTGGGAAACGCGCTCATCTGGCCGCTCGCCTTCACGCTGCCCAACAGCCTCCGCGCCGCCGGCGACGTCAAGTTCACGATGGTGGTGAGCAACATCAGCATGTGGCTGTTCCGCGTCCTGTTCAGCTACGCCATTGCCACCTGGATTCTCCGCCGCAATCCCGACAGCACGAGCCTCGCGCTCTACGGCGTGTGGTTCGGCATGTACATCGACTGGCTCTTCCGCTCCGCCTGCTACGTGGTGCGCTTCAGGCACGGCCGCTGGCTGGACAAGCGGGTGATTTGAAGAACAGA
>JAFLSP010000018.1:0-9145 GCA_022510885.1 Treponema sp.
CATCTTGCTCCCAAAGCAAGCGCGCTACCAGCTGCGCTACATCCCGAAAAGTAAAAAAGCCTTCCCATCGGAAAGCTTTTTGTGGGCAGTGAGAGGCTCGAACTCCCGACAACCTGGGTGTAAACCAGGGACTCTACCAACTGAGCTAACTGCCCGAAACGCACCCATAGCCTACCAAAATCGTGCGTTCGTGTCAATGGCGGGGAACGTGCCATCGTCAAAGGGAATGCCGTTGACGATGGCTGTCCGTCCGCTAGTTGCCGCCCTTGCGCGTGTAGGCGGCAAGTCCGCCGGCAAGCAGGATGTCGCGGCTGCGCTTCGCGAGGTCGTTTACGCCCTCCATGGTGAACGTGCCGTTCTTGCCGCTCACGCTGATGGAGAACGGCATCCCCTTGGTGAGCGATGCGATGATGCCGCTGATGGTGAGCGTGTCGCCGCAGGAAATCTTGTCATAGTCGGCAGGATTGGCGAACGTAATCGGAATGATGTTGTAGTTGATGAGGTTCGCCTTGTGGATGCGCGCAAAACTTTTGACGATGACGGCGCGCACACCGAGGTACATCGGCCCGAGCGCGGCATGCTCGCGGCTTGACCCTTGCCCGAAGTTCTCCGCGCCCACCACGAAACAGCCGCCGAAGTTTGTCGCCTCCGCACGCGCGTAGAACTGCGGGTCGATGCGCTCGTAGGTAAACCGGCTGATTTCCGGCACGTTCGAGCGGAACGGCAAGACTTTTGTTCCCGCCGGCATGATGTCATCGGTGGAAACGTTGTCGCCTGCTTTGAGCAGCACGGGGAATGAGAGCGTGTCGGCGGTCTCGCGGCAGGGTGGGCAGGGCTTGATGTTCGGCCCGCGGATGATTTCGACCTGTGCCGCCGCCGATTCGGCAAGCGGGGGGATGAGCATGCCGCCGTCAGACGCAAAGTCCTTGACCTGCTGGAGCGAGAGCCGCGTGTCGCCGCCGTCGAGCAGGCTCAGGCGGACGCCGGTCGCGTAGGCAGGGTCGTCGTACTGCACGGTGGTCGCGTCCGTGAACACGCCCGTGATTGCCGAGGCCGCCGCAGTCTCCGGGGAGACGAGATAGACTTCGGCATCTGCCGTGCCGCTTCTGCCTTTGAAGTTGCGGTTGAACGTGCGCAGGGACACGCCCGCCGAGTTGGGCGCGAATCCCATGCCGATGCACGGGCCGCACGCGCTTTCGAGGATGCGGAAGCCTGCCGCAATGAGGTCGCCGAGAATGCCCGCCTTGTCTGCCATGAGAAGCGTGGCACGGCTTCCGGGCGCGATGCCGGCTTCCACGTTTGATGCGATATGCTTGCCTTTGACGATTGCGGCGACGCTTTCCAAATCGTCGAGCGAAGAATTGGTGCACGACCCAATGACTACCTGGGTGACGGGCTTTCCCGTAAGCGCGCTGACGTTCTGCACGGCATCGGGGGAGTGCGGGCAGGCGGCAAGCGGCTGCAGCGCGCTCAGGTCGATGCGTATCACCTTGTCGTACTCCGCGCCCGCGTCCGCTTTCTGCTCCGTCCAGTCCGCTCCGCGCCCCATGGATTCAAGAAAGCGGCGGGTTGATGCATCGGAGGGGAAAATCGAGGTGGTTGCGCCCAGTTCCGCGCCCATGTTCGTGACGGTCGCGCGCTGCGGCACGGTGAGCGAGGCGACTCCTTCGCCAAAATACTCGTAGATTGCGCCGATGCCGCCCTTGACGCTTTCACGGCGAAGAACTTCTAGTATAATGTCTTTTGCGCTTACGCCTTTTTTTAGTCTGCCCGTCAGTTCCACGCCGAAAATCTTGGGCATGGGAGTGTGGAACGCGCCGCCGCCCATGGCGACCGCCACGTCAAGTCCGCCCGCGCCGATGGCTATCATGCCGATGCCGCCACCCGTAGGCGTGTGGCTGTCCGAGCCGAGCAGGGTCTTGCCGGGCTTGCCGAACCGCTCCAAGTGCGCCTGATGGCAGATGCCATTGCCCGCGCGGCTGAAATACAAGCCGTATTTGGCGGCGACCGACTGCAAGTAGCGGTGGTCGTCCATGTTTTTGAAGTCGGTCTGCAAGGTGTTGTGGTCGATGTACGACACGCTTACGTCGGTTTTGACGCGCGGAATGCCAATCGTCTCGAACTGCAAGTACGCCATCGTTCCCGTCGCGTCCTGCGTGAGCGTCTGGTCGATTTTTATCGCGATGTCGCTGCCGCGCGCGATGGGCGTTCCCTTGATGAATGCGGTTTCCTCACAGGCTTCGGGAATGATGTGTTCCTGCAAGATTTTTTCGGCGAGTGTTAGTGCCATGGCTGTCCTCAATTTCGTAAAATATATATGATGAGTATATATTTTTTCGCGGAGATGTACTATACTATGCGGAACGATGCGTGCAAAAAAATTGCGTTTTGTCAGTCCGATGCTTTTTCTCGTCGTGTTCGTGTTTGCCGCCTGTTCTGATGTGTCGCAGGATGATTTTGGCAGGGACGACGGGCAGACTTTGCGCGCGCGTGCGCAGACAATGGCGGATGTCGTGCCATGGACGGACGAACTGGAAGCCGACCGTCTGACGGCAGCGGTTTCGGTTGCGGACGGGATTGACAGCCGCGTCTCGCTCGTGCCGCTGTCTTTCCTTGCGGGAAAGGAAGCGCGGAATGAGCAGGCGGTCTATCCGTTTTTGGATGGTTTTGGCGCATTGGATACGACGCTTATCACGGGCGGGGTGCGCGAGACCTTAGAGGGCTTTTGCACTGCGCTCTGCCGCGCGGAGGATGCCGATTCGTTCATGGCGCGCGGCTGTCTGTACCAGCTCGCGTTCCTGTACCATGATGCAGGACTGGACTTGCCGAAAAGCGTGGACAAAACGGATGCTGCGTTTTCGTTTTTTGATTCCTATTTTTACGGGCAGCCGTACATGACAGGAGCGTCGTATGCAATCCCCGTTCGCTTCGTGGGCAAGAAGCGCGCACTTGATGTGCTCGTATTTTTGTTGGAAGAGGACGGCGTGTGGAAAATCGACGAGCTATGGATTCTTCGGACGGAGGGCGGTAATGGCACGTGAACTGACGGGGATAGAGCGGCAGTTGGTGTTGCAGTATTTGATTGACGGCAATGTGCCGATTACAGTCAGCCCCGCACAACGGGATGCGGACGATGGCATGATTCGTTCTGATTCGAGCCGCATTTTTCCCGTTGCCGTGCGTGGCGACCAGATGACGGTGCTTGCGCAGGGCATTATTCTGCTCAACGCGCGGGAGAGCGTGGAACAGTTCATCGACACGGACGTGCGCGTGCAGTTTTATTTCAATAAGCTTGGTCTGTATTTCGTGACCAAACTCAAGCATACTTCGTCAGGGCCAGCGATTGTCATCCCTGCGGTAATCTTGCGCGTGACGGACGAACCGCCGAAGAAAATGCGCGACATGAGCGCGGTGCTGTATTATGAGGCGGGAAAAACGGCGGGCGGCGTGCATATTGACTGCGATTTTGCCGACGACTATGCGCTGTTCGTCACGCCCCAATGGAGCGATATTCCTGAAAGCGATGCGGCGCGGGCAAAAGACTATTTGGAGCGGTTCGGAAGCGACGTGTTTCTTATCCCGGTATGCCGATACCTCGCGCATGACGAGCCTGAAACTGCCGCGTTGCAAGGGGCATTGCGTGCCCCTACTGTGCTCTATCTTGACCATGAGCGCATCGTGTTTGGCGCGGAAACGTCTTCGCTGCGGCTAAAGGATGGCTGTGAGTACGCGCTCAGGCTCAGTTTCCCGCTTCCCAAGCCGCTCAAAACCCGCGATGTGTACGTGACCTGCTTGGTGAGCCAGTTATTCACGAGCGATGACGGGTCAAAGTCGTGCGCAGTCTGTACCTATACGTCAATTAAGGAAGAGGACGCTCGCTATCTGTTTGACTTGGTGCGGTCGTAGATTGATTTTCTGTCGGCGACGTGGTGTTTTCCTGCTTAGGCCTGCTGCCAAGGAGAATCCCCAGCGGCTTAAGGTAGGAGACGTTCTCGCAGATAATTTTCACGATGACCATAAGCGGCACGGCGATGAGCATACCCACGAAGCCCCACATCCATCCCCACAGCGACAGGCTGACCAGAATGATGAACGGCGAGATGCCGAGATTTTCTCCCTGCACGCGCGGCTCGATGATGCTGCCGATGACAAGGTTGATGGCAAGCATAACCGCCGCCACGTACACGACCGTGCCGACTGAGGGATAGAACTGCACGAGCGCGAACAATACGGTCAGCACGCCCGAAATAATCGAACCGAACGTAGGAATGAAGTTGAGCACGAACGCTAAAAATCCCCATACCACCACGAATTTCATCTTGATAGGCAAGAACAGGAGGATGACGAACAGTCCGGTCGCCAGCGACGTGATGAATTTGAGCGAGATGTAGCGCGTCACGTCGGTAACAATGTCGTGCGTAATTTTCTTGACGCGCCCGTCGTTCTGCGGGAAAGCGACCCGCACCTTGTCTTTGATGGCGTGCATCTCCGTGAGCAAAAACACCGAGAACAGCACGACGAGCAGCAGATTGCGCGTGAAGTCATAAAGAATGTTCGTAAAGTTGAGCGCGTATTTGCCCACGGTATTGCGAATTGAGATATGGCTCCACATATTTTGGAAGAACGTCATGTCCGTGTTCATTTCGAGATTGAAACGTTCGGCGATGAGCGCGTAAATCGTGTTCAGCCGCGCTTCGTAGGCAGGGAGCGATGCGAGGATAGAGCGGATACCTGTCGTGATGATGTTCGCGATTGAGCCGATGATGGCAAAGAACAATACGAACACGACGAGAATGGCAAGCCACCAGGGAAAATGCAATTTTTCGTGCAGTTTGCTGATGCCTGGGTAGAACACAAGCGAGAGCAGTATCGCCACTGCCACGGGAATAACAATGCTCGCGGTGACTTTGAGGATGACTCCCGCCGCGATGATGCAGAGGAAAAGCAGCAGGAAGAAAATACCGTGGTTTTTCGCGCTTCTTTCGCTCATACTGTTCCTGCTATTTTTTTACCGCGTGATACACCGGGTCGGCAATGTCTTTTTTCGGCCCGATTTTGTCAAACCCGCAGAACGGAACAAGTACGGGCGGCACGGTAACAGAGCCGTCCTCGTTTTGGTAGTTTTCAAGAATCGCGAGCATGGCGCGCCCGACGGCGACCGCTGTTCCGTTGAGCATGTGCACGTACTTGTTCTTGCCGTCATCGTCATGGTACTTCACGTTGAGTCTGCGCGCCTGATAGTCCGTGCAGTTGGACGTGGACGTGACTTCGCCGTAGTCTCCGAGCGGGCTTTCTGCCGTGGCACGTCCGGGCATCCACGCTTCCAAATCCCATTTGCGGTAGGCGGGCGCGCCTAAATCACCAGTACACGTGTCCACCACGCGGAACGGCAGTCCTAGCCCGCTGAAAATCTCTTCCTCGATGAGACGCAGTTTTTCGTGGATTTCCTCGCTCTGCTCGGGCAGGCAGTAGACGAACATCTCCACTTTGTCGAACTGATGTACGCGGTACAGCCCTTTGCTGAAATGCCCCGCCGCGCCCGCTTCACGCCGGAAGCAGTGGGAAAGCCCGCAATAGAAGAGGGGGAGGGCTTCTTTTTTGAGAATTTCGTCAGAGTGGTAGCCGCCCAACGTGATTTCCGCCGTCGCGACGAGACAGGTACCGTCGCCTTCAAGCGCGTAGACGTTGCTCTCGTTCCCGCGCGGGTTGAAGCCAATGCCTTTGAGCACCGATTCGCGCGCCACGTCCGGCGTGATGAAGGTCGTGAAACCGTGCTTGCGCAAGATGGCGAGCGCGTACATAATCAGTGCTTCCTCTAGGAAGACCGCCTCGTTTTTGAGATAGTAGAATTTCTGTCCGGAGACTTTCGTGCCGCGGTCAAAGTCGATAAGGTCAAGGGATTCGCCCAGCTGCACGTGGTCTTTCGGCTGAAACGCGAATGTGCGCGGCGTTCCTACTTTCTTGACCTCAAGATTTTCGGCATCGACCTTGCCGACGGGAACGGCAGGATGCGCCATGTTCGGAATCTGCCGAGCGGCCTCGTCTAGTTTCACCTCGGTTTCGGCAAGTTTTGTTTCCAGCACGGCGATGTTGTCTTTGAGCGACTTGCCTTCGGCGATGTATGTTTGCCGCGTGTCGTCGTCCAGTTTCTGTTTCATTGCCGCCGCATTCTCGTTGCGTTTCTGCTGCAATGCCTGGAGTTGCGTGACCAGTGCGGTGCGCTCGTCATACAAGGCAACTACGAGGTCGGCGTCTGCCTGCATATTGCGATTGGCAATGTTTTGCTTCACTGCGTCAAGGTTCTCTTTGATAAATCGGTAATCGAGCATTCGTGGTTCCTTTGCTGTATCTTAGTGATTTCTTCGGTTTATTTCAATGCGAATGTTGCGTCTACGGTGACGGTGAACGTGACCTTGCCGCTCTGCACGGGCGTTGCGCTGCCTCTTCCCGACTCGCGCATTGCGCTCATCATGTCGGCGTTGGAAGTGACCCGCAGGTTGCCCGCGTTCTGCCGGTCGATTTCTTCGATTTTGAGCACTTTGCCGAGTTGCGCCCCTGCCGTGCCCGCGATGAGGTTTGCGGATTCCTGCGCGTTCTGCACGGCAGCCGTGCGCGCCTGCTTGATTGCCAGTTCGGGACTGGAGACCGTGAACGTGAGCGAGGAGAGCGCGTTCGCGCCCGCCGCAATCGCCGCGTCGATAATCGTACTGGCAAGGTCCTTGTTCTTCAGGAAAATCTTGATTTCGTTGGAGACGCGGTAGTCGCCTGCCACGCGCCGCTCCTTGACGTATTCATATTCTTGATAAATCGTGTAATTTTCGGTGGAAATTGCGTCCTGTGAGCCGCCCGCACCGATGACGGCATTCTGCACCTGCGCCATTTTCTCCGCGTTCTGACTCGCCGCCGTCCCTGCGTCCCGTGCCGTGGTGATGACCGACAGCACGATTATCGCGCGGTCTGCCTCAACGGAGACCGAACCCGTGCCGCGGACGCTGACGGTGCGCTCGTCCGCAGGGTATTGCCGCACGATGCACGAAGTACACAGCGCACAGAACAGCGCGGTTGCGGTCATGAGCACAAGAGTTGTCGGTTTCTTTATTTTCATGGTATGCTCCTATCGAATGTCGATGTAGAACCGCTTCAGATAAATGGTGCGGTTGTTCGCTTGTGTCCAAAGTGCGCTCATCGGGTAGTTTTTGGTGAGCGTCTCATACGCGTCGATTGCCGCGCGGACGTTTTTGACGTTTGAATCCGCCTCCAGTATCTGCCCCTGCAAGAACAGTGCCTCGTCGATGTCTGTCGCCGCGTTGGCAAGGTACTGTTGTACGTAGGCAAGCGCAGTCTCATATTGCTTGGCTGCATAGGCGCGTCTTGCTTGGTCAAGCTGATTCGCGTCGCTTTCCCCTATCGCACCTTGCGGTTCTGTCGTTGCCGCCGCATCTTTTGAGGCTGTCGCCGTTCCGCCATAAGACGAAGCAGGAGAGGGCGATTTTAGGTTACTGCCCGGTACGGATTCCGTCGTCTGAATGTTGGTTCTGATTCCTCGGTCGCTTAGGCTTGGTGTGGCGTTTGCGGACGGCGCGCGTTCTGCATCTGACTGCTGTTTTTGCGATGTTTGCGTGGGCGATTTTTCTGTAGGACGCCCGGAGTCGCGTGCTTGCGGCGTGGACGCCGTTTCATTTAAGCCGGTATTCTCATAAGATTGCCGCGTCTGTCTGCTTGGCTTGGGCGGCACGACTTGGGCATAGGAAGGGGCGGTCACGCGCTGTCCTGGTGCCGCGCTCTCGTCCCCTACGTCCACCTCAAGATAGTCATCGATATATTGTCCCGTGAGCGCATCATTCTTATAGAAATGTAACAACGTTTTTCCCGGCTTGCGCGAGCGCAGGGAGAATGTCGTATCTGTCGTGCCAAGTTTTCGCCCAAAGTAACTGAAGAGCGGGTCTTTCTTTTTATCGCGGTTCTCCTCCGCCTCGCCCAAATAGACCCAGCCACTGCCGGGATATACTACGTCCAGATACTGATTGTTTTTGACCCCGACCGTCCGTGAAGGCGTGACCGACTGATTTTGCAGCGGAATGAGTGTCGCAGACAGCGTGTCGTCAGCATTTTGCGTGTATGCGGCGGAAAGCAACGGCGCAGACGGTTGCGTTGTCGCGCCCTGCGCAGGAGACGGCGTGGCTGGAGCTGTTGACTGTGCAACATTGCTTGCGGATGATTGCTGTACTGCCGCGGCTGTGTTCCTTGCAGAATTTGCCGTACCCTGCGCAGGATTTGATACGGTACGTTGCGTAGTCGATTGCGCGGTGTTATGTGTGGGTTGCTGATTTGCTGTTGTGTTCGCGCTTTTTGGCGGATTTACCGCACTCTGCACGGAATCTTGCGTTTCGTTTTGCGCTGGACTTGTTGCGGATGAGCGGGCAAGATTATTTCCGTTCGAGGCTGACGTTGATGCGCTTTCTTTCTCCGCAGGTTGTGGCGCACTTTCCGTGAGCGATGGCGTTGCATTTTGCGAGTTGTTTGCCCCATTCGTGCTTTCTGCGCCTTGCGCCACGTCTTGCAAAACTTCGCGTTCTGCGGCCGTTGCGTCTGTTTGCGTGGGAGTTAATTGTGCAATCGATGTCTCCGTTCTCACATAGGCAATGTCAGTGTTGGGGCTGGATACATCAAGGATATTCGAGTCAACAATCTGCGAGGGTATGACATCATCTCGTTCGGTGCTTGCATTCTGCGCGATAGTTGCTTCCGGTTCTTCGCGCTCAGGCTTTTGCTGTGTCGATGGGTCTGCGTTATCACTGGGGATTTCTATGTCAAGTGATTGTCCGTCATCCGACTCAGCGATTATAATCAGTTCGCTTCCTGATGTCTCTGTCCATTCGTCCGTCTGTTGCGCGTCGCTTTCATCTTCCCTATGTTCGGCAATGACGGTTTCGTCGTCGTTCGTTTGCGGGTCATTTGTCGCAATGATAACGGTGTCATCATCTGTCTCTGTATCATCAGTCGTGGTAGTAATGATTTCGCTACCGTCCGTCTGCATATCATCTGATTTGGCAATTACATCGGCTTCTCGCGTGCCGTCTGTTTCAATTGTGGCTGCTGTCTCTCTTTCTTGTGTGTCTGCCAGTGTATCAGTCTGCGCTTCCCC
>JAFLSP010000018.1:9245-18057 GCA_022510885.1 Treponema sp.
GGCTCCATTGCGGGAGTGTCTGCGACAGTCGGTGCAATTGGTTGATTCTGCACCACAGTTTCTTCGTTTTGTGGCGTGGAAGCGCAGGAGGCAAGCAGGACGGTACAGGCGAAAGCAAAAAACAGTTTTTTCACGGTGCGGCTCCTATGATTTCTGCGGCGATGGCGTCGTTCGCTTTCTCCAGGTTTTTCATCGATTCTGCGTCAGGAACGGTGAAAAACGGCGCGACCTCTGCTTCCTGCCACGCGTTCTTGACCGTGCGGGACGGGTAATAGTCTTTTTCCACGTCGGGCGCGGCGGGAATGAGCAGTTTTGCGTCCGCAGTGAACGTCTCATTGCGGAACGGTTGTTTATTTGCCCGTGGTTTCGCGGTCTGGATGACGATGATAATAAGCGCGGCAAAGAAAAGAAGCGTCACGATGCCGATAATCGCGACGATGAGCGGCTTCTCCTGGATAAAGTCGCGTGCATGGTCGCCCAGAGTGTCAAACAATGCCATTTGCACCTCCCATATCTGCTGATGGCTCATGTGCCGCGTCGCCCTGCTGTACCGCTGTCATTGCCTGTTTGTCCGCTTCGCGGGCGGCTTGCTCCAGTTCCTCGGCATGCTTGTCTGCCTCGCGCTTTGCCTTTGCATCTGCCTGTGCTTTCTTCGCCGCGAGCTTGCGCAATTCCAGCTCGGGGTCGGTAATCGTGCCGTCGGGGTTGTGGATACGCCTTGCCGGGCGCGGCGGGATGTACGCATCGGTCTCCGGCGCGACGTCCTCTTCCACGAACGGCTCATCCTCGTCAAAGTCCTCCGCGACCGGCTCCTGGTCAAGGCGCATCGTGATGATTTTGCTCACGCCGCTTTCTTCCATGGTCACGCCGAGCATCGTGCGCGCCCCCATGACGGTCTTCTTGTTGTGCGTGATGACGATGTACTGCGACAGCCGCGCGAACGAGCGCAGCGTCTGCACGAAGCTGGAGACGTTCTTGTCGTCGAGCGCGGCGTCAATCTCGTCAAGAAGGCAGAACGGGGAGGGGCGCACCTGGTACGTGGCGAACAGCAGTGCGACCGCCGTCATCGTCTTTTCGCCGCCGGAGAGCAGGGCGATGTTCTCCATCTTCTTGCCCGGTGGCTGCGCGAGGATGTCGATGCCCGTGGTGAGCACGTTCTGCGGGTCAACGAGGCGCAGCTCGGCGCGCCCGCCGACGAACAGGCGACGGAACATATTGTGAAAATTTTTCTTGATTTTGTTGTAGGTGTCGAGGAACATCTCCGTGGACTTCGACTTGATTTCCTCGGACACGCGGATAAGGTTTTCGAGCGAGGTGTTGGTGTCGTCAAAACTTGCCTGCAATTTCTCGTAGCGTTCTTTCTGCTCGCCGAATTCCTCGGGCGCCATCAGGTTCACCTGCCCGAGCGACTTGAGTTCCTCACGCGCGGTGAGCAGTTTGTCGCGCAGCACTGCCACAGGCGTGGTGATTTTGTACATCCGCTCCTCGAATTCCATCAGGTCGCGCGAGTGCGTGTCGATGAAATTCTGCTTGACGTTCTTGATGTCGCTGTCGCTCGTGACGAGGCTCATCGAGAGCCGCTCGTACTGGTCTTGGTACTTCGCCTGCTCCTCCTGCTTTTTGCGCAGGGCAGTCTGCTTGCCGCTCACGCTGAAGTTGCAGCGGTCGATTTCGTCGTTCAGGTCGCTGATGTTCTTGACGCAAATGCGCCCCTGTTCCTCAATCTGCGCGAGCGTCTGCTGGATTTCGGCGAGTTGCTCGTCGTATTCGTCCTGCCGCTGCTGCTCCGTGTAGAGGTCGTTTTCGGTTTGACGGAGCGTGCTCTGCTCGTTCGCGAGCGAGCGGCGCAGAAGGTCGGTCTGTTGCCGCGCCGCGTCAATCTGCGCGCGCATCGTGCCTTCGTTCACGCGCAGTTTTGCGAGCGTCTCCTTGTAGCCGTCGATTTTGGTGGCGAGGTCGGCGTTCTGCGCACGGTAGTCGGCGATGCGTTCTTGTATCGTCAGAATTTTCTGCGCGTTCTCGGCGATATTTCCGTCGATGGTGCGTTTGTGCGTGATGATGCCCTCGGGCGCGAGGAATTCGTCGATGAATGCGGGCATGGTCGCTGAGTAGGCTTCCGCCGCCGCCTCTACGTTTCTTGCGAGCGCGCCGATTTCCTCAAGCGCGGCGACGGCATCTGCGGCAAATTGCGCGCACTCGCTTTCATCGTGTCCGCTGATTGCCGCAAAGTCCGAAAAAATGTTCTTCCGCCCGTCGGCATAGACGCGCAAGCGACCGATGCAGGCAGTCAGTTCGTCCTTTGCTTTTTTGCTTTCGGCAGAGGAGAAGCCGCTGTCGCGCAGTTTCGCGTCCAGTTCCGTCACGATGTCCTCGGTGATTGCCGTCAGCTCCTGCTGGAATCGAACGCGCTCCTCATTCAGCCGCTCGATTTCAGCCGCGCTTTCGTCCGCACGGCGGCGGTTCTCGTCGATGTGGCTTGCCGCCGTGTCGATATTCTCCTGGAACGAGTCGATGTTCCTGCGCACGTCGTCCAACTGCTTGGTCTTTGCGCGCAGGTCTGCGTCCTGTCCGTCAATCTCATCGTTCAGGTCGTCAATGCGCTCTTGTATCGTCTTTTTGTGCAGCTCAAGTTGCCCGATTTTTTCCTTTATCACGCCCGCTTGCACGTTGAGTTGTTTGGCGAGGTCGAGTTTGCCCGTCTTGTCGCTCTGAATCCTGACCAGTTCCTGCTGCAAGTCGGTCATCTTGTTCTGCAAGTCCCTGATTTTGTCGTTGTTTTCGGTGAGCGTAGCGAGAATCTGCCGGATTTCTTCCTGCACCGCATCGCGCTTCTGTCCGGTCTCTCGGAGCGACTGCTCGTGCCGTGCCTTGTTCTGCGTGCATTCCTTGAGCTTGAGCAGCTGGATGTCCAGTTCGTAGCCGAAAATATCCTCTTTGAGCGTGCGGTATTGAATCGTCTTTTCGCTCTGCACTTTGAGCGTCTCGTAGCGGCGTTTGTTCTCCACGAGCGCGACTTCAATCTGCGCGAGGTTCTGCCGCGTGCGTTCCAGTTCACGCTCTGCTTCGGCGACTTCCGCCTTGCTGCGGCTGATGCCCGCCGCCTCCTCGAACAGATACCGGCGGTCTTCGGGCTTGCTTGAGAGAATCTGGTCGATTTTTCCCTGCTCCATCACGGAATAGGCGGCCTTGCCCACGCCCGTGTCCATGAACAGGCGACGGATTTCGGTCGGACCGACCTGTCGGTTGTTGATGAAGTATTCGTTCGTGCCGTCTCTGAACAGCCGCCGCTTGATGGCGATTTCCGCGTCGTCAAGCGGGAGCAGGCCGTTCTCGTTGCTGATAGTGAGCGTCACTTCGGCGATGTTGAGTGGCGGGCGCGTCTCCGTTCCGTTGAAGATAACGTCCTCCATCGCGCCGGCACGCAGGTTCTTTGCCCGGTTTTCTGCGAGTACCCATTTTACCGCATCGACCACGTTGCTCTTGCCACAGCCGTTCGGTCCGAGGAGCGCGGTGATTCCGTCCGCGAATGCTACGTGCGTCTTGTCCGCGAATGATTTGAAGCCGTGTATGTCAAGACTTTTTAAAAACACGCAATCCCCTCGCCACTCATATCCACCAGTATACCGACTATTTGTCTTGTTTGCAATCGTCTGCGGCGGGACTGACCAACTTTCCGCCGTAGAGCGCTTTCGGCCAGACCGTGATGCCGAGCCGTTTTTCGAGCGCGGCATACTTGCGCATCTCGTATTCGTCGCCGATGACCACGTTGATGCCCGTCTTTCCCGCGCGCGCGGTGCGTCCCGCCCGGTGGATGAAGAAGTCGCTGTTGCTCGGAAAGTCCATCTGCACGATGTAGGTGATGTTCGGAATGTCAAGTCCCCGCGCGCCCAGGTCGCTCGTCACAAGGACGGGGCATTTGCCGCTGCGGAAGCGGTCAATAGCCGCCTTGCGTTCCTGCTTGCCGTGCTTTGCATGCAGGCTTGCGCACTCGACGTTGTGGTATTTGAGTTTTGCGGTGATGTTCGCTACCTGGTCGGCGCGGCTCGTGAAGACGAGTACCTTGGCAGGTTTCTCCGCCGCGAGCAGCTTGCGCAGCGTCTCGATTTTGTCCCGTTGCTCGGCGAAAATCGCAAGGTGCGTGATGCGCTTCCTCAGCACGTCCTCGGGCGGCAGGAAGAGTGTTTCGATATGCGCACCGTTTGCTTCGGAGAGCAGGGCAACCGTGCGGTCGGTGACGGTCGCGCTGCAGGCCACCAGCTGCACGTCTTTTTTGAGCACGCTGAGCAGTTCAAGCGTTTCGTCCCGCAGTTCGGGCGAGAGCAGCCGGTCAACCTCGTCAAGAACCACTGCCGTGATGCCGTCCAGTCGGAGTTTTTTCAGGCGGTATAGTTCTAGCAGGCGCGCAGGGCCGCCGATTACGATGCCAGGCTTTTCTTTGAGGAGTTCTATCTGCCGTTTGAGCGGTGCGCCGCCGATGAGCAGGGCGGCTTTCGCGTCGCTGAACAGCGGCACCTGCATTTTTATCTGCGCCGCAAGCTCATACGTGGGAGCAAGCACGACGAGCCGCACCCCGCGCCCCTCCGTTTCCTGTGCGCGGCGCGCGAGCGGCAGCAGATAGGCGAGTGTCTTGCCCGTTCCCGTCTCGCTCTGGAATACGACGGACGTTCCCGCCGCAATCACGGGGATTGCCTGCGCCTGTACCGCAGTCGGCTCGATGATGCCGTGCGCGGCAAGCCGTTCGGCAGTCGCTCGTTCAGTCAGCTGGTCAAAGGTCGCTTTCTCGCTCATGGCGCGAGTATAGCATATTTTTTGCCCTTGTGCTATAATCAAGCGTATGAAAGTTGGCATAGACACGTTCGGCTGCGACCACGGTCGGTCGGGGCTGGGCGTGTATCTCAACGCGCTCGCGCAGTGCCTCAAAAGCGATGATGCCGTGCAGTACGAGCTGTTCGGCGCGGAGGCAGACCGCTACACGTATGGTGGTGAGAACGGCTTGCCGTACCGCACGGTCATGGTTTCCGACGACCGTTCTGCCGAGAAGCGGTGGCATCTGATGGGCGCGAACCGCTTTGCGCGCAGACAGGGCTACGACCTGGTGCTCTATCCCGCCGCCGCGCACATGTTGCCCCTTCATTTCGGCGTTCCGGGCGTAGCAATCGTGAACGACATCGTGTCCGAGATGCTTTCGGCGGGGCGGAGCATGAAGCATGAACTGCACGTCAGGCACACGCTGAAACGGGCGAAAAAAGTAATTGTGGCGAGCCAGTGCATCAAGCGTGACCTTGAGCAGTTGGGCGTGAGGAGCGAGCGGATAGCCGTCGTCCACAATGGCATTGACCACGAACTGTTCTATCCGCGTGAGCCGCTCTCGTCAACCGTTGTTGACCTCAAGCCCTTTGCCATTCAGCGACCGTATTTCATCTATGCGTCGCGCCTTTCTTCCCCCGCAAAAAAACACGCCGAGCTTATCAGGGCATTTACGCTGTTCAAGGAGCGCACGGGGCTTCCGCACCGCCTCGTGCTGGCGGGAAACGAGGGCGCGCACGCGGAAACCGTGCGGCGTGAGGCTTCCGCGTCGCGTTTTGCGTCCGACATCTTGGTCACTGGCTTTGTCCCGCACGAGAATTCTCCCGCATTGTATGCGGGCAGCGATGGCTGTGTGTTCCCGTCCGTGAGCGAGGGGGTGGGGCTGCCTGTGCTGGAGGCGATGGCAACCGGCGTGCCTGTAGCGTGCTCCAAAAGCGGCGCGCTCTCCGAAATTGCCGGCAAGCACGCCGTATTCTTTGACTCGGACGACATCGCGCAGATGGCGAGCGCGCTTACCATGCTTGCCACCGATGCGTCGCTCAGGGAAAAACTCATTTCTGGCGGGCTGGAATGGTCGCGCCGTTTCAGCTGGGAGCGCACCGCCGCGCTCATCAAGGAAACCCTGCTGAGCATCGCGCGCTAGCCGCACAAAGAAAAAGCCGCCCTGTCGGGCGGCCTCCGTTCGGTCGTTCAGTCCTCCACGGCAACGCCGTGGTGCTTTTTCTGATATTTTTTGAGCATCGCAACGCCGTTGCGCTTGCCGTTGTAGACAAAGCCGCCGTTCCAGTATTCCAGTGCCGCGAACAGCGCGTTGCCGCCGTCCTGTTCGTCTGATTCCTTCGAGCGGAAAGAGACATAGTTCGCGAGCGACTCGAAATCGGAGTTGTGCAGCGCCTCGATGCGTTTGCGGTTGAATTCGTTCCAGCGTTCCAGGTCTTTGAACCCCTCTCCCTCGTCCTGCACGATGATGTGCGCATGGGTCGGGCTGAACGAATACCACACCTTGACTTTTTTGTTGACGTCACAGCGGTTGCCGTGCTTCACGGCATTCTTAATCACTTCGCTGATTTGCTGCTCAAGCAGGTTGATTTCCTTTATCTCAAGCGGGGCAGACTGCACAATCAGCAGCGTGAAGTAGCGAATCTGCCGAAAATCAGACGGGAATTCTTTATAGAGCATATTGGAGGTGTCGAACAGCGGGTCGTTATCGTCAGAGCGTAATTCTTTGAACTGTTCCATTGACGGCCTCCTATTCGTTGACCATCAGCAATGCTTCCTCAACGCTGTTGGCAATCGGGAAGTACCCCATCAACTTGGTCAGCTCGATGACCTTCTTCACCGAACCGTGGATGTTCGAGATTGCCAGCTTGAGGTTCATCTTTTTTATCGTGGAGCAGATGTAGATGAGCGCACCGATTCCCGAAGAGTCGATGTAGTCAACCTGCTCAAGGTTGATGATAAAACTCTTGACGTTCTTCTCAAGCATCTTCATGACAAGTTCCTTGAGTTTGTAGGAGTTGTACAAGTCCATTTCTCCATTCACGTCAATGATGTAGACCTCACCATTTTTACGAATTTTCAGTTCCATAAGAACACTCCTCTACTGAATCTTACACACCAGAAGCGTCTGGTCGTCGTGTGGTTTCTCGGCACCAATGTATTTCGTTATGTCGTCTCTCACTTTTGCGGCTATGTCCTTGCCCGCAAGCGCACGGTTCGCCTGTATGACCGTAGCAAGCCGCTCGACGGAGTAGGGCTTGCCCTGCTCATTCAAGGCTTCGACCAGTCCGTCGCTAAAGGCTATTATAATATCTCCTTTGTTTCCTGTAAAGTCTCTATCGAGATATGCGGTCGATTTTTCTACGCCGACCGGCTCGCATGGGACGGAGACCTTGGCGAAAGTCCCGCTCGCGGCGGCATAATGGTAGACCTGGTTCGTCCCGCTCGTGGCGAACTGGACGTGCTTTTTCGTGTCGTCGTAGTTGATGAGCGCGACCGACGCGAAGTGGTCGAGTTTGAGCGTCTCGCCGCAGATGCCCTTGTTCGCCCAGGTGAGAACCGTACCCGCCGACTGCGGGGTGTTGACGAGCAGCCGGAGCATGGCGCGAATCATCACCATGACGAGCAGGGCGTTCATGCCCTTTCCCGCCACATCGAGCAGGACGAGCGAGGTGCGGTCCTTGCGCGACAGGATGACGTCGTACAGGTCGCTGCACACGCCCGACGACTGGTCGCTGAAGCAGCCGAGCGAGAGGCCGGGCGCGACGGGCAGCTTTTTTGCGGTGAGCAGTTGCTGCAAGTCGAGCGCAATGTCGCTCTCCTTGGTCATCTCCTGCCGTTCCTTGTATTCCTGGAAATTGTATACCGTGCGCAGTGCCGTAGCGGCGAATTCGCACAGCAGCCGCGCGTGGGAGAAATCCTCTTCGTCGAACGCATCGTTGCCGTGCTTGCGCGCAAGCGCGGCAAGACCCGTGACGATTTCACCCTGCTTGAGCGGGATAAAGATATATGAGCCGCAGCGCAGGAAGTCTTCGGGACTGTTCTGGTAGATGCGCGCGTCTTTTTCGGGATGGACAATCAGCTCCGCCTTGCCCGCGCTCGCCACCTCGCCGAAAATGTTGTCGCGCAACGGGAACTGCGCGAACTTGAAGCTGGTCGAGACACGGATGGGCTTGTGCGGCAGGTCGGCGGGCAGTTTGTAGGGCGGCGGAAACTCGCCCACATAGGACTTGACCGAAACCGCGTCCTCAAAGTCGTCCACGAGCAGCACCACGCCGCCGTCCGCGCGGGTAATTTCTATGAGTTTTTGGTTGATGATGTCCATCAGCTCCTGCGAGCCGTTTTCGTTGGAGAATGCGTCGGCAGCCTTGAGCACGAATTCCTGCCCCAGCTGCATGAGGCTTATCTCATCGGGCAGGATTTCGCTGATGACGGCATTGGGCGCGGCGGGTGCGTCAGCCTTTTCGGCGGCGACCAGTTCCTTGGGCTTGCCGAATGCCAGCAGCACCGCGTAGGGGAACAGCGCGAGCATTGCCGCCAGTACGAGCAGCGAGAACGTGGTGATGCCGGGGTGCATGACCGTATGCACGCATGCCGCGACGATAATCAGCAGGGAAAGAAACGAGATGAAGCTGACCTTCGCCGTGTTGCGGATTTTGACAACGACCAGGAACGCCGCGAGCACGAGCGCGGCGACGGCAGTCGCAATGAGCGGAATGTAGGCGATGGCATCAAGGTTCGACAACTTTTCTAATCCTCCGAAAAGAATCCGTGCAACGTAGTACATCAAATCTTAGCACCGAACGGCTTTTTCGTCAAGTTTCCGCTGTCTCGCCCTGTTTTTGGCGTTTTTGTACCATGGTGTAACAAAGTCGCATTCCTGTCGTGCGTGGATTTGTGTAATTCGTTGTGATAAAAGGAATTATGTTGGTTTTATGGGTGCGCTCCGCGCGTATGTTACGGGGTGTATCGTGCGTATGGTACGACCCGTAACATTCATACGATA
>JAFLSP010000180.1 GCA_022510885.1 Treponema sp.
TCCACCGTGCCTCACAACATTACCTCCCGTACCGCTTCCTGTACCATGCCGCAAACTGCGTAAGTCGGCAGAAACCGGCGTGGCGTATCAGAGCCTCATAAATATGTTCCTCGTGCAGTGCGCGCAGGAAAAAAAACGTCCCGTGTTCTCGTAACCGCTTCACCCGTCATTTCTCCCGCAACCGCGTGGCCGCTCACCCCAAATTCGGGACTCCGCCGAGCGCGCCCTCCATATAGTTCTGGTCCATAACCTTGTCTATGCGCACCTGCTTCGCGTCAAAGCTGGAAAGCTCGCTTGCGCCGCGCTCGTTGTCGCACACCCACACCTCGTCGCGGCGCAGGAACTCGTGCCGCATTAGGCGCGTCTCGTGCGTCGTCACCACAAGCTGCACGTTGCGCTCCGCCGCGAGGCTTAGGAACGTCTCCACGAATTTAATGGTCAGGAGGGGGTGCATGCAGCGGCTTATCTCGTCGATGACGAACACCCGGTCTTTCGCCGTCATCAGGACGTCGAGCAGCTGGAACAGCCGGTACGTGCCGTCGCTCTCGCGGCGCATCTCGTAGGCAACCCGCTCGTCGCCGTACTGGTGGACGAATTTCAGCGCATGGTATGCGGCAACCCCGTTCGTGTCCACCCGTATGGTGAATATGGTCGCCCTGTTGCGCACCACGGCAGACCAGGTGCGCTTTTCCCTGTTCAGGAGGTTGTGCGTCCGCGCCAGGTTCATCCGAATCTCCATGTCCATCCGGTCGGCGGCGGAAAGGTGCGATTTCACCTTGTCCTCGCTCACCGCCTCCTCCTCTATGGCGACGATTCCCGTTCCGAACATCTTCAGGTAGCGCGCGTACTCCTGCAAGGTCTCCGAATCGTCCAGAAGGGCAGTGTCGCTTATCGGCTGCTCCGGGTAGATGACCTCGAACTGCCGTGCGAACCACTCATAGACCCGCTGCAAAATCTGCGCCTTGGGATTTTTTTTGTAGAACGAGGCCGTGTTGTGGTTCATGCAGTACAGGAACGGGCTTTCGCCGCCCGAAAAAATGTTCGCGAGGACTTGTATCTCCGCGCAGTCGGCAAGGACCGAGCCGAACGTGATGCCCGAATCGGCGCTCTCCTTGCGGAACAGGTACTGCCGCTCCTCGCCCTGCGCGAAGAACAGCCATTCCGCAAGGACGACCCGGTTCCGCATGTCGATTTCCATGCCGTAGGTGTGCGGAACGTCGTCCACCAGGAAGCAGATTTCAAAGAACGACGGCTTTTTGCCGTTCTCCTCCCTGACGCGGCAGTACAGCTCCGGGGAGTTCTGGACGAGATGCCCGGAAAGGACGAATTTCCGCACCACGTCCATCGCCCTGAACAGGTTCGACTTGCCCGCGCTGTTCGCTCCGTAAATCGCGGCGAATTTCAGGACGTTCCCCGCGCCCTTGGAGCGCAGGAGATGGTCTTTCTTGGTGCGAAGCTTTTTCCCCGCCCGCAGGCTGAGCGTCTGGACGGAATCATAGGAAAGAAAATTCCCGCAGGAAAAAGATACGAGCATGGAGACTCCTCAAAAATATCGTTCGTTCGTAATAGGCGAATTATAGTGCTATTTTCGGCGAATTTCAAGTGTTTCTTTACAAAGCATACGATTTAATTCGTTTTTTTCGATTTTGTTGTTGACGGACGGACGAAAAGCGCGTATACTGCTTCTGTGTGATAATTCGATATAGTCGAATTATCAAGGAGGCGCGCTATGCGGGACTGAAAGGGGGCTGCCCGCCCTTGACCGGGGCAGAGGGACGGAAAGACCGCGACAGGAGTTTCCTGGTTCGCAGGCTTTTCTTGGCACGTTGAGGAGGCCGGTAACGAAATCCGCGCCTTGTATACAAGGATGTGAGACCGCACCGCACAGGGAAGGGCGGAAGGCTCATATCGACAGTCTGTTCATTATACAATGAGGTGATACTATGAACATAAACACATTGTCCGCCGCTCAGGTGGAGCACAAATCAAACGAAGTGCCGTTCGCACTCTACAAAAACAATTTCACGGACAGCGAACCGTCCTATTTTGCGCGGGTCATCAACCAGGGGACCTGCACCGACGAGGACCTTGCCTGCGACATCATCACTGCGGGGCTTTCCGGCGGACTGACAAAGGAAAAGCTCCTTGAGGTCGCGTCCCTGTTCCGCAACGCAAGGATTGCAAGAATCCTCACGGGCTGCACGGTGGACGACGGAATAACGAGATGCGGCCTGAGCCTTTCGGGGAAGTTCCTCTCGCAGAACGACACCTTCAGCCCGGAGCGGCACGCCGTCTCCCTGGGCTGCCGCGCAAGCACCAGGCTCAAGCCCGTTCTCCAGAGCGTGACCCCCGTAATCCGCCGCGGGAACGTCATTCTTCCTGCAATCACGGAAGTGCTCGACCTTGAGAGCAGGGGAGCGCAGACGCTCACGCGGAACGGTTTTCTTGAGGTGAAAGGGGTGAACCTGACCGTGACGGGCGACAACGAGGACGTGGGCCTGTACTTCGTCTGCACGGAGGACGACTCCAAGACCGTCCGGCTTGGCACGGAGAAAATCGGCCGCAACGAGCCGAGCACCCTGTGCTGCGTCGTCCCCGCCGAGCTGGAGGAGGGCACGTACCGTATCATGGTGCGCACGCAGTACCTTTCGGGAAAGAACCTCTCCAAGGAGACAAAGGCGTTCACCTACGGGCAGGAGCTGCGCGTCTCATAAGGGCGTTGCTTCGGCATGAAGCCCGAAAGCCGGCGCGTTCCGCAAGGGGCGCGTCGGCTTTTTTTCGTCCCCAAGGACGTGCGCCCTGCCGCTCCGCTCGCATTGCCGGAAAACCAGCCTGAATTTGGAGGAAAAACCAGGCTGAATTTGCCGCAAATTCAGCCTGGATGGCTGGCAAATTCAGTCGGATGAGGTCCCAAATTCAGTCTGGATGGCTCGCAAATTCAGCCAGCTGAGGTCTCAAATTCAGGCTAAATTTCTCGCAAATTCAGGCTGAATTTGCGAGAAATTTAGCCTG
>JAFLSP010000181.1 GCA_022510885.1 Treponema sp.
GGGAAAGGTCTTTCGCGATGTTCCTGAGGATGCGCTTCTTGTCCGCCTCCGGGTCACCGACTCCGAACAGACCGAGGATCCTGTCCAAAAAAGAGCCGGCGGATGCCTTACTGCTGTTTTTCGTTGCCATGCTACTATAATACAAAATATCATAGGTCTTTGCAAGGAATTGCGGCAACAAGGGAAATAGTATATAATGCGGAATAAAACTGTTTCGGAAAAATTGTGGAGGATTTTCTGATGAGAAAGATGATGATTGCTGCGGGTGCACTTTTGACCGCAGGCTCGCTGTTTGCATACAATCCGCCGTCGGGAGGACAGAACCTGTTGCGGCTGTCCTCGCCGTTCGCGCTGACGGGCGCGAATTCTGCGGCGGGCGGCGCGCTGTATGAGGTGATTCCGTCGTCGGTGCTGACGAATCCCGCGCTTTCTGCGGCGGAACAACGTATTTCCATTGATGCGGGCTTTACGTTCATGACGGATAGCAACAAAAACCCTGTCGGCGGCAGTACGGGTACGGCATTCCAGTTGGGCGCAACCTTTCCGACACGTTGGTGCGTTCCGACATTCTTAGTGCAGGGCGTGTTTGCACCGTTGGTTGATATGCACTTGGGGAACAATATACTCGGCACGGTGAACGTAGCGAAAGATATCAACGACAAGGTGTCGGTCGGCATTGGTGTGACGAGCGGCGGCTTCTGGAATGACGCGGGGTCTGACTGGACGTTCTATGCGAACACGGGCGTGTTTTACAATCACGGCGAACTGGCGTTCATGAAGGATGTGCGCTTTGCTGTTACGCTCGTGCATTTGGGAAAGATGTATTCGGACGTGGCGGTCGCGGGTATAAAGAAAGATACGCTTGCTGACGACTGGCCGGGACTCGTTACGCCGCATGCAGGTGTTGCCGCGCTGCTTGTAGACACAGGCGACTTCCGAATCGGCGGCTCAACGGATATTGCTGTTCCGGGCTTGTTTCAAGATTTTGTGATTGATTTAGGCATTGCACTTGAATACAGCGAGCTTGGTTTTGCGACGTTCAAGCTTGCTTCTGCGTGGGAATTCGACGTGCAAGAGTTTAGGCGCAAGCGCACGAATGTCATTCCGTGCATAGGGCTGAGCGTGAAGTTCAACTTTAATGCGAATAACGAGGTGATGGCGAGCCACGGTTGGGCAGAGAGCGAGATTACGGCTGCGGGCGCATGGCGCAATCTGTACGAGGACGTGAACGCATTTTCTGCTGGCATTGTGCTCAAATTGGGGTTGGAAGATACTGATCCGCCGGCTATCACGCTGTGGGAAGGTGAGAAGTGATGAAAAAGAAGTTTTTTTGTGCCGTATGCGCGGCAATGCTTTCGGTCTTCGTCTTTGCGGAAAAAGGTCCTGTCTATATATCTCCAAACAACGATGGCGTACAGGATGTGCTTGAAGTGCCGTTAAAAATCAAAGAGAGGCGTTACGTCGTTGACTGGAGCTTCATCATTACCGACGAGAACGGGAACGTGGTTCGTACTATTGGCAACAAGGAGAAGCGCGAGGACAAAGTGACGTTCAAGAGCTTTTTCAAGGCGTTGATTTCGCCCAAAACGGGCGTGACGATTCCATCCACGGTCGTGTGGAACGGCATCATGGACAATGGGCAGGTTGCACCCGACGGAACGTATTACTACACGTTCGGCGCAACCGACGACAACGGGAACAGCGCGCGCACGTCGCCGCTGGTCGTCATTGTGGACAACACGCCGCCTGAAATCAACCTTGCGCAACTTGCGGCCGGTGACAAAATCTTCGGCGAGGGTGCGAAGGCAACACTTAGGGTACAGCAGACTGGCTCGCAAGAGGACTTATGGACAGGCGTGTTCACCGACAATGCGGGTACGGTCGTGCGCACGTTCACCTGGAAAGACGGCGCGCCGCGTCCTTTTGAGTGGGGCGGCACGGACGACAAGGGCGCGCCGCTTCCCGACGGCGTGTACAACTACCGCATCAGTGCGACTGACCGTGCAGGCAACGTCTCTGACCCCGCCGCGCTCACCAACTTGGTCTATTCTGCGGAAAAGCCGGTGATAAGCATTGCCATCAACGGTAGCCGCTATTTCTCTCCATCGGGAAACGCGAGCAAGGCGGTGCAGTTTGACGTGCAGATTCCGCTTCCCAACGCGACGGGTGGCAACCGTTTGACTGGCTGGTCGGTCACGGTCATCGGCACGGACGGCAAGGAGTGCTGGAAACGGGAGGGCGTGAACAACCCGCCGTCCACCGTTTCCTTTGACGGCAAGGGCGCGGACGGCAAGCTGCTTGCCGACGGCTCGTATCAGGCGCGCGTGACGGCGAAATACCTGAACGGCTACGAACCGAAGCCGGTTGCATCCCCGGTGTTCATGCTCGACACGAAGGCGCCTGCCGCAACCCTCACGACGAGCGGCACGATTTTCAGCCCGGACGGCGACGGCAATCAGGACACGCTCACGATTACCCAGCAGTTTGCCGAGGACGACGGCTCGCCTGTCACGAACTGGGTCGGCACGATTGTCGATTCGCGGGGCAATGCCGTGCGCACCTACAGTTTCGGTGCGTACCCGCTGGAGAGCGTGTCATGGGATGGCTTGGATGACGCTTCACGCTTTGCGACCGACGGAGACTACGTGTATACGCTTACCGCGACGGACGCGGCGGGCAATGCGACGGTGGTCACGAGCAAGCAATTCGCCTTGGATACGAGCAGAACCGAAGTGATGCTGACCGCGAACTATGCCGCGTTCAACCCGGTTGGCGTGCGCAACACCATCCGCCTCACCCCCGTGATGAAAGAGGGAACTGCGGTCAACCATTACGTGCTTTCTATCGTGGACAGCCAGAGCCACGAAGTCTACCGCGAGGAGGCCGACCGCGCGCTTCCGGTGGCATTCACCTGGAACGGCATCGGCTCGGATGGCGCGCGCTGTGCGGACGACACTTACACGGCGATTCTTGAGACAAAATCGACGAACGGTTCGGAGGCGGGCGCGATGT
>JAFLSP010000182.1 GCA_022510885.1 Treponema sp.
CGCGCATCCCTTAGCGCACGAAGCGCTGCGGCGGGCTGACCACCCAGAATGCCTTGAGCGGCACGTCGCCCGTGTTGGCAAGCGTGTGGGGCGTGCCCGCGCTGAACGACACGCTGTCGCCCTCCGCGAGGTTGTAGACGAGGTTCTCGTAGTGCAGCTGCCCCTTGCCCTGCACGATGTAGCCGATTTCGCGTCCCAAATGCCCGTAGGAGCCGCGCCGCGTGTGCGCGCCGACGGGAATCTCCACCACGAAGGCCTCCATGGCGTTCCGGCCGTCGCTCTCCGTGGGCATGACGACTTCCTCGTAGGCCACGCCGTCCTCGATTGCTTTCTTGCGCTCGTCGGCGCGGGTAATCAGCACGGGGCGCTTGCGGCGGTACTCCTCGAACAGGAACTCAAGGTTGATGTCCAGCACGTCGGCGAGCGTGAGCAGCGTGTCGATTGCGGGCGAGACGCGGTTGCGCTCAATCTGCGAGACGAGGCTTTCGCTCACGCCCGCGCGCTGCGCCACGACCTTGAGCGTCAGCCCCTTGCGCTCGCGTATCATGCGGATTTTCTCGCCGAAGTGGTAGGGGATGCGCCGCTCCGCGCCGTCCGTCCCCTCAGGCTTCTTGTGCGTAGGCATCGTTGTTCTGCGTCTCCCGGTTCTGCTCCATGACGAAGCGGATGAACACGTCCTCAAGCGTGCGGTGCGGGCCGGGCAGGTTCATGCGGCGGCGGGTGCGGGCGTTGTCGCGGCGGATTGAGTACTGCGTGAAGAAGTCGCGGTAGTCAAGGCTCACGTCGGTCTTGACGTGCTCGCCCAAAAACTGCGACACCTCGTCGCGCCCGATTGCGGGAATGCCCTTGTCGTGCAGGATGCTCTTGAGCTTGTTAATCTGCTCGAAGGAGATGCCGAACAGGAATTCTTCCATCGCCTGCGACACCTCGGTGTCGGAAAGCTGCGTCTTGATGAACTGGCTCCACTGCTCGTCCATCTGGAAGGAAATCATGATGAGCTCGCTCGTTCCCATCATCGTGCCGAACGCGGGGGCGAGCGTGCGCCGCGCCTTCCACACTGCCTGGAGGACGGGCGAGATGTCCTCGATGCTCTGGTCGGCGCGGTGCTCCCACAGCAGCAGCAGCGAGAGCGCGAGCTGGTGGCGCAGGTCCATGTTGAGCTCGCCGTCCTGGATGAGGTTGAGGTACACGTCCTCGGCGAGCAGCAGGAACATCATGGAGACCGTCTCGTCCCGGAACGCCTGCCCGATGCCCGTGTCCAGCCCCGCGTTGTTGGAGAGCTTGCTGAGCGCGGCGAAGGTGTGGATTTTCGCCACGAGGAAGCCCTTGCCGAGCGTCGCCTTGGACGGCAGCTGCAGGGTGTTGTCGCCGTCCCTGGTGTGCCTGATGAGCGATTCGATGAGCGCCTGCGGCGTGCGCACGTCGGCGGTCAGGTTGGCGCGCTCCAGCAGCGAGGGAAAGCCCGCGAGCGACTTCGCCAGGTCCTCCAGGCGCGTCATGCGCTCTGCCACGTTGGTCAGCAGTTCGGGCGCGACGGCGAGGAGTTGGCGGGTCAGGTCGTCCACCAGCTCCTTCTGCCGCTTCGTGAGGACGACGATGCCCATCTCATAGGCGCGCGGCCCGCTCTGCTCGCGGTCAAAGAACGCGTCAATGGGAACGCTTTCGAATGCTGTCATAGTTTCGTTTTCTTCGATACTCATAGCGACGTACATTCAGTATAGCACAGGTTGGGCTAATTTCAAGCGTAATTTTTGCCGATACTCGCAGTATGAAAAAGCTGGCGAGTGCGTGTTCGGTTCTCTTTGTGTGCGCGGCGTTCCTTTCTGCCGCAGACTTGACACTCAGTGTGGACGACGTGCGCGCCACGTATGACGGCGGAACGAATTTTGACAACTCGGTCGGCTATCATCTGTACATTAGGAAAAAGCCGGACATCGCGTCTGTCCTGCTGACCGAGACGACCCGTGACCCGGACGGCGAGAGCGACAGTTTTGCCTACCGCGCCGCCGAGTACAATCCCATAAACGGCGACGAGGTGCGCTACCTGAACGGCAAGCCGCTCGACTCTCCCGGCGCGCGCTACAGCCTCATCGATTCCACGCCCGAGCCGGACGACGAATTCGGGGAGGCGTTCCATATCTACATTCCGGCGGAAATCCTCTACGGCTACCCGTGGACGCGCAACGGCACGGTGCGCATCGGGCGCGGCACGTTCATCAATATCCGCGCGTTCACCAAAAAATATGCCGACTACGACGGCGCCGACTATTATGACAACCCGTTCATGTTCGATTTGGGGGCAGTGCCTCCCGCTCCTGCCGAGGACGAGCCGGCACCCGTGCTGCACGACGACTACAATCCCGTTGCCGCCGTCACGTTCGCCGACATCGCGCGGCTGACGGGCGGGCAGATGGTCTATTCGCGCGGGCCGGAGACCTTGGTGGACGACGTGACCGCCGCGCTCGCGCGCATCGAGCCAAAGACGGTCGTTGACGTGGTGTTCGCCATCGACGCGACGGGCAGCATGAAAGATGACATTCAGAAATTGCGCGAGGATTGGCTTCCCAATCTGGAGCAGTCGCTTTCTGCATACGGCGACTGGCGGATTGCGCTGCTGCTCTACCGCGACTACGGAGATTCGTTTAACGAGCGCGGGCTGCCGGTGCGGCGGTACGACTTTACGCGCGATGTCTCGTCGTTCACCCGGAACCTCAAGTCGTTCACCATCCGCGGCACGGAGGGCGGCGACGTTCCCGAGGCGGTGTATGAGGCACTTTCGGCTTCAATTGAATGGTACGACTGGCGCGAGGGCGCGGGCAAGAAGATAATCCTGATTGGCGACGCGGAGCCGCATCCCGTGCCGCGCGCGAGCGGGCAGTACACCAAGGAGCGCGTTCTTGACGGCGCGCGCGAAAACGGCATCATCATCGACACGCTCATCGTGCCCGACGACAAGAAGCGCGACGCAAAGTAGGTTCTATTCGCTGACGGCT
>JAFLSP010000183.1 GCA_022510885.1 Treponema sp.
GCGTTCGAGGACGGAGAGATTGCGGGCGCGGCGGCAAATGCCCGTGCGAACGCGCGGAATTTCCTGCGCATGAATCTTGGCACTCCCGAGCAGATTGCGCAGGGAACGGAACTACCCCTTGAGGAAGTGCTTGCGCTGAAGGAAGAGCTTGCCCAAGAGACTGTCGCGCAATAGCGCGGAGGGCGGTATCACCGCACCGTAATCGCGCCGAGCACCGCGCCGATGCTGTCGTGGATGACCAAATCGGCGTTCGCGTCTGCCGGTGTCTCGCTCTTGTTTATCAGCACGAGCCGGTCGCCGCGGAAATAACGGATAAGCCCCGCCGCAGGATAGACCACGAGCGAGGTGCCGCCGATAATCAGCATGTCCGCCTCGCTGATTGCCTTGACCGCGCCGCTGACGGTCGCGTCGTCGAGGCCTTCTTCGTACAGCACCACGTCGGGCTTGATGATTGCGCCGTCGTTCGGGCAGCGCGGAATGCCGTCTGCCGCGTCCTTGCTTGCCGCAATCACGTCGATTCCGTAGGATGCGCCGCACTTGGTGCAGAAATTGCGCAGCGTGCTGCCGTGCAGTTCGTACACGGTCTTGCTTCCCGCCGCCTGATGCAGCCCGTCGATGTTCTGCGTCACCACGGCGGTCAGTTTGCCCGCGCGCTCCAGTTCGGCGAGCTTGCGGTGCGCCGCGTTGGGCTGCACGCCCGTGACAATCAGTTTCTCGCGGTAGAAGCGGTAGAATTCGGCGGGATTCGCGTCAAAAAAACTGCGGCTGATAATCGTCTCCGGCGGGTAGCGCCACTGCTGCCGGTACAGCCCGTCCACGCTGCGGAAGTCCGGGATGCCGCTTTCCGTGGAGACTCCCGCCCCGCCAAAAAACACGATGCGCTCGCTCTCGTCTATCATCCGCTGCAAGGCGGCAATCTTTTCGTCCATGCTGTGCTCCAATGCTTCCAGTATACCGCAGGGCGGGGGATTGCGCAAATGCCGCGCGGGCAGGAGCGAGACAAAACGCGCGAATTACGGTACACTAAGCGCATACGGAGGCTCCGATGAAGAAGGCGCGCAAGCAGAAACCCGATTTCTCCCGACAAAAGCCGCAGGACGATGCCGCACCGCTCATGTCCGCCGCGCCGTCTCCCGTGCAGGAGGAGCCGCCGCAGGCGTTCTCGCGCGATGCGTACTACCGCAACCTGCCGCTCGTGGTGATTGCGGGGCGGCCGAACGTGGGCAAGTCCACGCTGTTCAACAACTTTGTGGGCAGGCGGCAGGCAATCGTCGCGCCCACGCCCGGCGTCACGCGCGACCCGGTTGAGGCGCAGGCCTTCATCGCGGGCAGGCCCGTGCAGCTCATGGACACCGGCGGCTTCAAGCTCGACCGCGACATCGGCACGATGGAAGCCGTCATGGACGAGCTGGTGGTGGAGAAGACGGTCGCCATGATACGGCGCGCCGACCTCATCCTCCTGCTGCTTGAGGCGGGCACGGTCACGGGCGAGGACGAGGAATTCATCGCGCTGCTGCGCCCCTACTGGGACAAGGTGATTGCCGCCGTGAACAAGTGCGAGGGCGGGCGCAACGAGAGCGTGGCGTGGAACTACCTGCGCTACGGCTTCAAGACCGTGCTGTTCATCTCCGCCGTGCACGGCGACCATATCCCCGAGCTTCAGCAGGAAATCGTGAGCCGCCTGGACTTCTCGCGCGTGGAGGAGGGGCGGGAGTCGGAGCGGCCGATTAGAATCGCCATCCTGGGCAAGCCGAACACGGGCAAGTCCACGCTGTCGAACCGCCTCACGCATTCGGAAAACTCGATTGTCTCCGACTACGCGGGCACGACGCGCGACGTGGTTGAGGGCGCGTTCACCTACGGCGGACGCGACTTTGCCGTGGTCGATACGGCGGGCATCCGGCGCAGGGCGCGCGTCAAGGCGGACGTGGAGTATTATTCGGTGAACCGCGCCATCAAGACGCTGGACGAATGCGACGTGGTGTTCCTCATGATTGACGCGCAGGACGGGCTTGCCGAGCAGGACAAGAAAATCTGCGCGCTCGCGCACGAGCGCGGACGCGGCATCATCTTCGTGCTGAACAAATGGGACACGCAGGAGCCGGGGCGCAAGGCATTCCGCGCGGTCACAGACTATATGCGCACCATGTTCGGACACATGAACTGGGCGCCCATCCTGCCGCTGAGCGCGCTCAAAGGCGAGGGCATCAAGGACCTGCTCAACACGGCGATTGCGCTGTACGGGCAGCTGACGCGCCGCGTGGAGACCGCCGCGCTCAACATCGCGCTCAAGGACTGGCTGCTGCGCTACCCGCCGCCCGCGAGCAAGGCGGCGCGCTTCAAAATCCGCTACATGACGCAGACCGGCACGAACCCGGTCAGTTTCGTCATCTTCGCCACCAACCCCGACAAGGTGCCCGAACGCTACGTGGCGTACCTCAAGAACCGCATCCGCGAGGACCTGGGCTTTGACCAGATTCCCGTGCGGCTGGAGCTGAAGGCGAGCCGTACCCGCTGGGAGCAGCGCGAGCGGGAGACCGAATAGTGGCGACCTTCTCAATTGGCGACGTGGAGCGGCTCACCGGCATCAAGGCGCACGTCCTGCGCTACTGGGAGACCGTCATCCCCGGCTTTGCCCCGCGCAAGGACATCGGCGGCCGCCGCGCCTACACCGACCGCGACCTCGACCTCATTCTGCGCCTCCGCCACCTCATCTACCAGCAGAAATACACGATTGAGGGCGCGCGCAGTCGGCTTCTCACCGAGATGACCCAGTACCACACCAATGCCGCCATCCTTGACGAAATCCGCCGCCTCCGCAGCGACCTGACCGCGCTGTATCTGCTCGTCCGCAAGCACCGCGCGAGCGCAGGAAAGGACGGCGCGGAGTAGGCAGCGTACAATCGCCGTCCATGCCTTCCGAGACCGCTATGTCCGTGCGGTCGCTTCCCGTTGCAGTTGCTCCACCTGG
>JAFLSP010000184.1 GCA_022510885.1 Treponema sp.
CTAATGCATTCCTTTTCCGCCATGAGAAAAAAGTATGATAATAGTTGATTTTTTTACATAAATCATTATCATAATTATTGTATGATGTTATCATATATTTGGGTACATTTTGGAGGACTTTTATGAAAGGTACAAAGGTGATTGTTGCTTCTGCCGTGTTCGCGGTTCTTGGGGCAAGTGGGGTTTTTGCGGCAAAGGCGAAAGACCAGAAAGTGAAGATTGAGGTCGTTGACCGGCCGGGAATCGCGCTTGGGGCAGAAGTGCCGGAGTGGGTTGTCTCCGTGGCTAATGGCGACAACAAGCAGGTGGCGAAGTCGCTTAAAATCGACGAGAAAGAATATCAGATTTTTGTGTTCTCTAATCAGGGCGACAATCTTGAATTCCTCAAAACGTGGTCTGACCAGGTTGACGTACAGCGGCAGGTCGTGAATTCGCTCTCAATGGCGGTTGGTCAGAGTGCGGACGCGGTGTTCCAGGGAACTTCTAGCGACGGTTCGACCAACGTGAACCGTGCGATTGACCAGACGGTCAAGGCGCTTTCTGCGATGGAAATCAACGGGCTTCTGAAACAGGCGCAGTATTGGATTCAGTACAGAAAGCCGAAGCAGGGCGTGAAAATCTCCAAAAAGTCAACGGAAAACGATTTTGATTATTACTATGAGTATTATGTCGTGTTCACGATGAATCGCAAAATTTACGACAAGCAGCTCAAGGCGGCATTGGACGGCGTGGAGGACAACGCTTCCGAGACGGTTCTGCTGAAAAAGGCACTGAGCGAGAATCTGCGCGCGCCGCTCATTGACAAGACTCGCGACAATTCGCTTGAGTTCGATTTTGACTAATATCTTTTAGTACAAATCGGAGCATACAATGAAGAAAATTATTATCGGCTGTTTTGTTCTGTTTGCCGCAGCGAACGCTGTTTTTGCCGCAAAGGTCAAGCGCGGTGGTGACGCGAACCTCACGCCCTATCTGAACGAGTCGGATGCCCGCGCGGTGTGTACGGACATCGTGGGGCAGGTCATCAAGTCGCCGAGAATCGAGCGGTTCTCCAGCCAAAAAGGACGTGACCCGATTGTGACCATCGGCACGATTAAGGACGAGACCGGCGAGTTCTTTGACACGCAGGTTATCGCCAACTCGCTCAAGACGGCAATTCTGAAAAGCGGTGTCCTTGAGTTCATGGCGAACAAGGACGTGCGCGACGCGATGCGGCAGGAAGTCATTGAGCAGGCGGACCACGCGAACGAGGACCAGGCAAAGGCGATTGACGACGAGGACGCGGCAGACTATATGCTCACTGGCTCGGTGAAGCTTATGGTGCAGAACAACGGCAAGAAGCAGGAGCGCACCTACGTCGTGAACGTCGAGCTGACCGACCTTCAGACGCACCGAACGGTGGATATGTTCGAGCCGTCCGAAGAGGTCAAGGATTACTTGAAAAAAGTTGCCGACGTAAAGAGTCGGTAGTAAGTGTTGTTTTACAAGGGGAAAACAATGAAAAAGGTTTTGAAGGCGGTTGCCGTTACGGCTGCTGCGGCGTTGGCGGTGTCTTGCGGCTCGACAAAGGTCGCGTACACCGAGGAGGAACTGAATCAGGCGTTCGCTGCGGGCGACTATGAGACGTGTATCTCCATGGTGCAGTCAAATAATGATAAGAACAGTGCCATCGTGTATTCGCTTGACGCGGATATGCTTATGCATCTCAATGGTGACTATCTTGGTTCTGCAAAAGCATTCATGCGCACACAGGGTGATATGCAGCAGATGACAAAAGATACGTCGGGTGGCAAGGCGTTTGCGGCGGCTATTGCGGGCGAGAACTCCGTGAAGTATGCCGGCACCACGTATGAGCGCATTCTCGCGTACTCAATGCGTGCGGCAAACGCGCTCGCGCTCGGCGACGTGAGCAATGCAAAGGGCGTGATGGACACCTACACGGGTGACTACAAAGACGTTATTGCGCCGATTGTTGCTGAGCAGAAAGAGCTTGCGGAGCAGAGCGAGGGCTGCCTTGAATCCGAAAAGATTACTAGTGCACTGGCGACTCTTAAAGCAGTTGATAACCTAGCACCCGGCATGGCAGGGGTTGTGACTACCATTGAGGAGGTCGTCAAGGTCGGGACGGGAAAGCCCGCGAAGAGCGATAAACAGTACGAGACTTCTCCGTTTCTTTCTTATCTTGGCACGGTCATCTATGCGGCAAACGGAGACGCGGGACACGCGGCGGACTTCGCTTCTGCGCTGAAAACGGACAATGCGCGTGTTGACGTTTCCGAGGACGTTGCCGTTCCTGCGGGAAAAGGTCGCCTTGACGTGGTAGCCCTTTCTGGCACTATCGGCAAGCGGACGGAGAGCGGAAGGCCGACCAGTATGGGAACGGTTCCGCTTGCGAATGCACCGTTGATGTTTAAGATTGCGTACCCCGTCTTTGGCTCACAGAACCATGCGATAAGCGCGGTGCGAGTTACGCTTTCCGACGGAACGACAAAGACTGCCACGCTCGTTGAGGATTTTGACGAGGCAGTAAAGACCGACGTTGCGTTCAAGGCGCGTGGCGCGTACAACCGGAGCATCTTTAGGAACATCACGAAGAGTGCCGCGACCATTCCGGCGAGCATTGCAGCCATAACGGGCGCGAAAAAAACACTTGAGAGTGCGTCAAATCCCATTCAGCAGAAAGCGGGGGAGATGGCGTATGCCAAGGCAATGGATGGTATTACGGTCGGTCTTACTGCAATCGCCGATGCCGAGAAAGCAGACGTGCGTCAGGGTGCGTACTTCCCGCACAAGGCGAGCGCGGCGGGCTTTACGGTTGAGCCGGGGACGTATTCAGTGAAGGTCGAGTACCTTTCGGGGAACAATTCCGTCGTTGAGACAAAGGAATATAACAACGTCGTCGTTGCGGCAGGAAAACCGACGGTCGTTGTCTCTTCATGCGCAAAATAAGACTGCGCGGC
>JAFLSP010000185.1:0-1770 GCA_022510885.1 Treponema sp.
CCCCTCGGGATTGATGAATTTGTCGTTGCCCTGCTCGTACCACCATTTCGTGTACGGCAGCCTGATTCGCGCGGCGAGGTTCTTCTCGAACGAGCGGTTCGTCACCGTGTCGCGGATGAGCTTGGCGAAGCTGAGCGTGCCCTCGTAGCCGAAGACCGTGTACTCGTCCGCCACGTAGACGGCGGCGAAGCCCTGCTTGATTGCCCACACCGTCGTTCCCGGGTGGCGGCTGAAATACACGTCCGGCTTGTAGCGGTTGAGGATGTTCAGCACCTCGTAGTTCTGCTGGTCGGCGACGGCGACCTTCATGTCCTTGGGCGACGTTTTGAGCAGATGCTCAAGGGCGGGCGGAACCTCGCCGTTGTCGTACTTGTAGTCGTAGTGCCAGGCGAGCGCGTACTCCACGGTCATGCCGAATTCCTGAAGGACGCGCGCAATCTCGTAGGTGAAGCCCGGCCCCATGCCGATGACGGCGCGAAGTCCGTGCAGGGGCTTCACCGCCTCCTCGATTTTTGGCATGAAGATTGCCCGCTGCTTTTCGATGTATGCGTCCGCCTCCGCCCGCTTTCCGATTGCGTCCCCAATCGCGCGAAGCCACGCCTCGAATCCCGCCACGCCCGAGTGGTTGAGCGTGCGCACGTAGGGAACGCCGTAGGTCTCCTCCAGTGCGTTGCCGATATAAGTGCCGAGCGTTCCGCAGATGCAGACGGTGCACAGCGACTCGCTCAAATGCGAAAGCTCCTCGACGGTCGAGTTGCAGTAGAGGAACTGCGGCTCCGCGTCGAAGACCTCCTTGAAAATCTTTGTAATCTGCGGCCGCGCGCTCTCGTAGAAGTTCTTGATGTTGATGACGCGCCGCTTCTCCTTGGGCGGCTTGACGATGCCCTGCATGACGGCGTGGTCGGAGATGTCGAAGCCGGACGCCCAGATGCGGCTCTTGAAGCCCTCGCAGTGCACGGGAATCACGGGGACGGGAAACTCGTCCTTCAGCTCGTCGGCAAGCCCGTCCACGTCCTCGCCGATGACGCCCGACACGCAGCTCGACGAGATGAAAATCGCCTCGGGATGGAATTCGTCCCAGGTGTACTGCACGGTCTTGCGCAGCGCCGCCATCGCGCCGAACACGGTGTCGTTCTCGTTCAAGTCCGTGCAGACGAAGACCGAGTTCGTCGTCTTGTTGACCCGCGCGGCAATCTGACCGAACTTGATTGCGTCGCCCGGTGCCATCGCCATGCAGCCCGCCGGCGCGTGGTAGATGATGGCGACGTTCCTGATTGCGTCGAGCGCGTTCAGCGCGCACCCGGAAAGGCACGAGCTTGACTGCGAGAAGCAGCGCTCGCGGTTTTTGAGCGACCCGCATTCCGAGCGGTGGACGAGCGTCTCCAGGTCGCCCACGAAGCCCGTGATTGACCCGAGCCGTGACTCGCGCACGGCGATGTTCGCATTCTTGAAATTGTACGGCATAAAAATCTCCTCCTAGAGTTTGAGCTTTGACATTGCGACGGTGTAAATCTCTTCGAGCAGGTGAAGTCCGCCCGAATATCCGGCAAGGTGCGCGTTGACCACGAGTTTCTCCACCATCGGGTAGCTCACGTTCACAAAGTGCGCCCCCAGCTCACGCGCGAGAATCTTCTCCCAGTTCGAGCCGATGATGAGCGGCGTTCCCGCGAAGTCCGTCTTTTTTATCTGCTCGTGGATTGCGTGTCCGTCCACGGTGAACTCGACCTCCGCCTGAATCCCGTAGTTGAGCGTGCTGATTTCGTTGGCGAT
>JAFLSP010000185.1:1870-2948 GCA_022510885.1 Treponema sp.
TGAACTCGACCTCCGCCTGAATCCCGTAGTTGAGCGTGCTGATTTCGTTGGCGATTTTCGACCTGAACTGCTCCGGCGCGTCGTCCGTGACAAAGATTTTCTCGGGGAACAGCCCCATGTCGTTCACGAGGAACTTCGTGACGGCGGTGGCGTACTGGCTGTCGCTCGCCACGGTGAAGTGCTTGCCGAGGATGCGTGTCTCAAGAAACGTGTTGGCAAAGCGCTCGATGTAATAGTAGAACTCCGCCTCGTTCTCGCGGATGACGCGCTCGGCGGTGTCCTTGTCGCTGCCCGTGAACTCCTGCACCGTTCGCAGGAACTTGGTCGTCTCCGTCGCGCCGACCGGGAACACGGGATAATGCAGGAGCGGAATGCCGAATTTTGTCTCAAGGAACTTCGCGCTCTCCAGCCCCGCCCAGGGCGACACGAGGATTGTGAACTCCGCGTCGGGAAGCCTTTTGAGGTTCTCGATGCCGCGCCCGAACCCGAAAATCGTGTTCGTCCTGAGACCGAGGCTCTCCACGAGCCGCTCAATCTCGCGCAGGTTTCCGAGCCAGTAGGGGTCCTGCTGCGGCGGCGAGACAAAGACGTTCACGAGTCCTTTCTCTTTTTTCGGCTGCGCTCCGCGGAGGAACTGCTCGAACACGCTCTTGAGAATCCAGTCGTGACCGGCGTAGTTGTTGCCCTTGAATCCCGGTGTCTTCGCCCACACGACGGGCTTCTCCGCATCCTCGAATTCCTCGGCGACCTCCTGAATGTCGTCCCCGATAATCTCGCCCGTGCAGCCCGAAAGGACGACGAACAGCTCCGCGTCGATGACGCGCAGCGCGTTCCTTACCGTGGAGCGCAGTTTGTCCGAGCCGCCGAAAACGACCTCTTTCTCGCTGATGCTCGTGCATGGGAAGATGTTCGGGCTGAACATTCCGCTCGTTCCGTTGTTGTCGTTCAGCTTGGCGGCGCAGCCCGGCCCTGAGTGCAGGATGGGAATCGCCCCGGGAATCGACTGAACGGTCTGCATTGCGGCAAGCGCGCACTTGTAGCGCGGCTGGTCAAGAATCTTTGCCATATAAACTCCTGT
>JAFLSP010000186.1 GCA_022510885.1 Treponema sp.
CTATCCCGAATTCCTCCCGTAGAGCAGGCCGTCCAGTGCCTCAAAAGCCGCCTCCACGGTTTCTTTGCGGCTGGCGTATGCCTTCTTGCGGAATGTTCCGTCGAGGGAGAAGTGCCATCTGCCCGAATCCTCGAAATGGAAAAGCACCACAAGATGATTCTTTATCTTGAGGTATTCGTGGCCTTTTGCGGAGCGTTTCCACTGCCGCCGCAGAAAACTGCCCTTTCGCTTCTGCCTGTTCTTGAACGCCACCTCGCGCTTCTTTGCGCCGCCCTCGTCGCCTTCCATCCTGCCGGCGCAGACGCATCCGCAGTCCAGCGCGATTCCCCTTTCCGCATGATACATGTGATGGACATAGCGGATTATCTGATAGCCGCACATCTCGCAGATTCCGGAGCGGCTGCCCAAATCCGTCATGCCGGTACAGGTCCAGCCGTTTTTCGGAAAGTCCGGGTCGTCCCAATGGTTGGGCGCGTCCTCAAGCCTGCGCCGCAGCTCGTCTGGGATTTCGCCGCCGTCCGCCTGAGCCTCGTCTGCCGGAACTGCGTCCGCTTCCAAAGGGTCATCGATGGTCTCCTCCTCGATTTCCTCTGCCTCATCGCAGTCGCTTTCCTCAAAGACTTCCTGAATCTGAAACTCGGATTCCTCAACCTCCTCATCATCATCGTCCTCATATTCACCGAGTGACTCGCATTCGCGCTCCGAAAATTCCGCCCTCTGCCCGCGGGAAAAATAGTCCGCGCTGATTGCCCGGGGCTGGCGCATTCCCTCGAACTGCACCGAGTACACGCCGCGCTTCTCGTCAAAAGAGAGAATCTCGCCTTTGCCGAAAATGTGGTGCTCCACGCGCCGAAGCCCGCCGTCGTCCGGCCGGGGAAGCCCCTCCGCAATCGAAATGTTCAGGCGGCGGATGTAGGCGATGCTCTCGGATTCAAGGTCCTCGCTGATTTTTCCGAGCCGCCTGTAGTTCTCCTCGCCGATTTCGTGCAGGAAGCGTGACGGCAGTTTTCTGATTCCCTGCTGGGAAAGCCCCTCGCTGTCCGTGAGGAAGAGCGTCTCGCGGGCGCGGGTAATCGCCACGTAGCACAGCCGCCGCTCCTCTTCCAGCCCGAGTTTTTTGCGCTCCTCGATTGTCCTGGAGCTGGGGAAGATTCCCTCCGAAAAGCCGATGGCAAAGACGACCGGAAATTCAAGTCCTTTTGAGGCGTGAATCGTCATCAGTTTCACGGACTCGCCGGGCTTCTCCTCGTCCTCCGCGGACATGAGGGCAATCTGCTGGAGGAATCCCTCAAGGCTCACGTCCTCGCCGAATCCGCTCTCAAACTCGCTGGCAATCCGCTTGAATTCGGAGAGGTTGTCCAGCCGCTCCTCGTCGCCAAGCTCGCGGATGTACCGCTCATAGCCGGAGTCGGTGCAGACTCTGTTCACAAGCTCGGAAATCCTGAGCGAGTCTTTGAGGCTTCTCATGCTCTCGATGAACGATACGAAGGCCGCGCCGCCGCTTCCGCTGAATGCCGGGTCCCCGAGATGGAGTTTGAGGACTTCGTAGAGGCTTTTTTGCGTGATGTTCTCCTGCTCGAACAAAGTCAGCTCGTTGTTCTCCCGGATTGTCTCCAGGGCGGCAAGGCGCGAGCGCCCGAACTGGCGGCGCGGCGTGTTGACAATCCGCCGGAACGAGAGGTCGTCGCTGAAGGCAATCAGACGCAGGTACGCCACCACGTCCTGAATCTCCATGCGGCTGTAGAATTTCACGCCGCCGTAGATTTCGTAGGGAATGTTCTCCTCCACAAGCTTGCGCTCGATTACGCGGGAGAGGAAGCCCGAGCGGTAGAGAACGGCGAAATCCGAGTACGTCTTTTTCTGCGAGATGCGGATTGCCTTGATTTCCTTGACGATTGCGCTCACCTCGTCCTCCTCGGACTTCGCGTGGATGTGCGTGACGGGCGCGCCGGACTCGGCGAGCGTGAAGAGGTCTTTTTTCAGGCGCAGTTCGTTCTTTTCTATGAGCGTGTTCGCGCAGCGCAGAATCTGCGGCGTTGAGCGGTAGTTCTGGTTCAGGATGATTGTCTTGGTGCCATCGTGCTTCTTGTCAAAATCGACGAGAAGCCTCACGTCCGAGCCGCGCCACTCGTAGATGTTCTGGTCGGGGTCGCCCACAATCATCAGGTTGCCGTACCTTTCGCTCAGGATGTCTATCAGCTCCATCTCCGTGGACGCGCTGTCCTGAAATTCGTCCACCATGATGTAGTTGAGACGCTCCTGCCATTTCTCGCGGACCTCGCCGTCGGTTTTCAGAAGCCAAAGGGCATAGTTCATAAGGTCCTCGAAGTCCAAGCTGTAGACCGCCTTCTGCCGCCGGAGATAGTCCTCGATAATCCTGTCGTCATCGTCCTCTATCGCGCCCAGAATCTGAACATCTCCTGCGTCCTTCATCCTTGCCACGTAGGAGAGGTCGCGTTTTTTGAGCGCGATTTTTTTGAGGATGCTCTGGAAGCTCGCGTAGTCCAGTTTCAGCTCGTATTTCTGATAGATTTCCTCAAGGATGCTCCTCTGCTGCCAGGTGTCGATTATCTGAAAGCCTTTGGAGAGGAAGAGTTTTTCGGGATTCTCGCGGATGAGCCGCGCGCAGAACCCGTGGTAGGTGCAGATGAGGGAGGAGGAGTGCTCAGCCCCGATGAGGCTTGCGATGCGCTTTTTCATCTCGCCAGCGGCCTTGTTCGTGAAGGTCACGCAGAGGATGTTTCCCGCGCCGATTCCGCACTCATGCACGAGGTATGCGTAGCGGCTGACGAGGAGCTTTGTCTTTCCGCTGCCCGCCCCGGCAATCACGCGGACATAGCCTTCCGTGCTCTGCACGGAGAGAGTCTGTTTGTCGTTCAGCTTTGCGAATAAATCCATGCGCCCTCTCCTAGAAGTGTGTCCGGGAATTTATTTTAGCATAAGG
>JAFLSP010000187.1 GCA_022510885.1 Treponema sp.
GCCGCGTCAAGCAGGCGCAGAAAGAGGGCGCGACGATTGCCGACATCAGCGCGGGCTTGTCCTACTCGGTCATCAAGAACGCGCTGTTCAAGGTCATCAAGCTGCGCAACGCGGGCGAAATCGGCACGAAAATCGTGGTGCAGGGCGGCACCTTCAACAACAACGCCGTGCTCCGCGCGTTCGAGAAAATCGCGGGCGTGAACGTCTACCGCCCCGACGTGGCGGGGCTGATGGGCGCATACGGCGCGGCGCTGATTGCCTACGACCAGTGGCGCGACCTGACCGCCCCCAAGCCCGGCGAGGAGAGCCTCGTGCCGCCCGTCATCCGCTCGGGCATCGCCGGCCCCGACCAGCTGGACAATTTTACGGTCTCGCTTGAGCTGCGGCGCTGCGGCGGCTGCCAGAACAACTGCCTGCTCACGATAAATACGTTCACCACGGACGACGGCACGGGAAACGGGCGCTCGCGCACCTTTGTGACGGGAAACCGCTGCGAGCGCGGCGCGGAACGGGCGGCAGGCGGGAACGCCGTCCTCGATGCGGGCAACGCCAAGGCAAGCGGCGCGACCGCCGAGAACAAGGAGCTGCCCAATCTGTTCAAATGGAAGTACGACCGCCTTTTCGGCTACCGGCCGCTCGCGCTTGCCGACGCGCCGCTGGGCGAGGTGGGCATTCCGCGCGTGCTCAACATGTACGAGAACTACCCGCTGTGGTTCACCTTCTTCACCGCGCTCGGCTTCCGCGTGCGGCTCTCGCCGCGCTCCTCCCGCGCCGTGTACGAGTCCGGGCTGGAGACGATTCCCTCCGAGTCAGTCTGCTATCCCGCAAAAATCACGCACGGGCATATCACGCATCTGCTCAGAGTGGGCTGCCGCTTCATCTTCTATCCCTGCGCCCCGTATGAGCAGATAGAGGACGCGGGCGCGGACAACCACTACAACTGCCCGATTGTCACGAGCTACTCCGAGGTCCTCAGGAACAACGTGGACGCGCTGCGGCAGGACGAGCGCGTGCTGTTCATGAACCCCTTTCTGCCGATTGACCATAAGGAGCGCCTTGCCGAACGGCTGTTCGAGGAGCTGTCGCCGCATTTTCCCGTGACCCGGGAGCAGGTGGCGCGCGCGGTGGACGCGGGCTGGAAGGAGCAGGAGAAATTCCGCGCGGAAGTGCGGCAGGCGGGCGAGGAGGCGCTGGAGGAGATGATTCTGCGCGGCGGCAACGGCATCGTGCTGTCCGGCCGCCCCTACCACCTCGACCCCGAAATCAACCACGGCATTCCGGAGATGATAAACGGCCTCGGGCTTGCCGTCTTTACCGAAGAGTCCGTGGCGCACCTTGCCAAGGTGGAGCGCCCCCTGCGCATCGTTGACCAGTGGACGTACCACAGCCGCCTGTACCGCGCCGGCACGTTCGTGGCGGGAATGCCCAACCTCGAACTGGTGCAGCTCACCTCCTTCGGCTGCGGGCTGGACGCGATTTCCTCCGACCAGGTGGACGAAATCCTCCGGGCGAAGGGACGGATGTACACGCTCATCAAGATTGACGAAGGCTCCAACCTCGGCGCGGTGCGCATCCGCATCCGCTCGCTCATTGCCGCCGTCCGCGAGCGGCAGCGCAGCCGCAAAAAACTGCCGAACCGCTCGTCCGCGTACCACCGTATGCCGTTCGAGAAGGACTTCAAGCGGACGCACACGATTCTCGCGCCGCAGATGAGCCCGATTCACATGCGCCTGCACCAGAAGGTCTTTGAGCATGAGGGCTACAATATCGTGTTCCTCCCCGAAGTGGACAAGAAGGCGGTGGACGTGGGGCTGAAGTACGTGAACAACGACGCCTGCTACCCCGCCATCCTCGTGACCGGGCAGCTGATGAGCGCGCTGGAGAGCGGGGAGTACGACCTGAACCGCGTGAGCCTCGCGATTATCCAGACCGGCGGCGGCTGCCGCATGACCAACTACATCGGCTTCATCCGCCGCGCGCTCAACGACGCGGGCTGGGGGCACGTCCCCGTCATCAGCCTGAGCGCGCAGGGGCTTGAGTCCAACCCCGGCTTCAGGCTGACCTTCTCGCTCGGCAAGGGCATCGTGCTCGCCTTCATCCTCGGCGACCTGCTCATCCAGGTGCTGTACCGCACGCGCCCCTACGAGAAGGTGCCGGGCAGCGCGAACGCGCTCTACGAGAAGTGGAACGACGTCATCGGCCGCGAGATAAAGGGCATGTCGCTGCGCACCTACCACCGCATCGTGCGCGGCATCGTGCGCGACTTTGACCGGCTGGAGCTGCTGCCCGTCAAGAAGCCGCGCGTGGCGGTCGTCGGCGAGATTCTCGTCAAGCTGCACCCCACGGCGAACAACAACCTCGTCGAGACGATAGAGGCGGAGGGCGCGGAGTGCGTCCAGCCCGGCTTCATCGACTTCCTGCTGTACAATTTCTCCGACAACATCTTCAAGCACAAGAACCTTGCCGTGCCGAAAAGCGGCGACCGCATCGCGCGGACGCTCATCTGGATGACCGAGCTGTTCCGCGGGTACGTCAAGAAGACGCTTGCCAAAAGCCGCCGCTTCACGCCGCCCACGTCGATTTACGAGAAAATGGACTACGCCAAGGACATCATCTCGCTCGGCAACGTGACGGGCGAGGGCTGGTTCCTGACCGGCGAAATCGTTGACCTCATCCACGAGGGCGTGCTGAGCTTCGCCTGCGTGCAGCCCTTCGCCTGCATGCCGAACCACGTCTGCGGCCGCGGTGTCATCAAGGAGCTCAAGCGCCGCTACCCCGAGGCGAACATCGCCGCCATCGACTACGACCCCGGCGCGAGCGAGGTGAACCAGCTGAACCGCCTCAAGCTGCTGCTCGCGAACGCCCCCTACGGCGCCCACCCCGACGAGGACGCGGACGGCCTGATTGACGGCAAGCCGCCGCTCAACGCCGCGCAGGTGGCGGA
>JAFLSP010000188.1 GCA_022510885.1 Treponema sp.
GATTTCTGCTATGACCGTCATGTTTTTGTCATCCTCCGGCGTGATTATATACTATTTCAATCTTTTTGTGGTATACTGTTCGCGTTATGTTGAAACCAGTCGCAAATCTGTTCAAGGCGTTGTGCTCCAATGCGCATCCCGGGGGAATTGCCCACGCCGTTTCGGTGGGACTTTTGTTGGGTCTGATGCCAAAAAATAACCTGCTTTGGTATCTCGTGTTCGTGTTCTGTCTGTTCGTGCGCTTCAACCGGGCGATGTATCTGCTGATGATTCTGTTCAGTTCGGCGATTGCGGTGGCGTTCGACCCGCTGTTCGACCGGCTTGGCTATGCGTTTCTGACGATTCCGTCGCTCGCAAATTTTTTCGGCTGGCTGCTGGACATTCCGTTCGTGGCGTTCACGAAGTTCAACAACACGGTGGTCTGCGGGTCGCTTCTCGCCGGACTGCTGCTGTATGTGCCGGTGAATGTTCTGGCGCGCGTGCTGCTCAAGGTATGGCGCCGCTACGCCGTTCCTGTGCTGCGGCGGACGCCGATTGTCAAGGCGTTGGGAAAACTGCCGTTTTTTGCGGCGATTGCGGACAGTGTGCAAGGGTGACGTATGGCAGACAATGAGATTACGGCGACCGAAAAGGCTGTCGCGAAAAAGAAAGAGCCGAAGAAATATGGCAGGAAAAAGCTGCCGCGCTTGTTCAGAAAGGCGTATTCCCAGAGGCGGTTTGACGCGATGCTCAAGCGCGTGTTCGTGGACGAGGACAAGGCGCTGCTCGTCTCGCTTTTTGAGAAGACGGTCATCAAGGGAAAGGAAAGGCTTGTCGTCCCGATGACGGTCGCGTTCACCAAAAAGGAACGGGTGCGGCTCAAGGCGATGGCGAAGGCGATAAAGGCGAACCGCAAGGCGCGTTTCAGGCTGATTCCGTTCGTGGCGGTGGCCGTATTCGTCGCGGCGGTGGGCATTGCGGTGACGACGTGGAAGAATCAGATTGTCAGGCGCGTCATCACGTCTGCCATGGAGGGCGCGTTCGGGGCGAAGTGCGACATTGGCGCGGTCAACGTGGAGATTTTCGGCGCGCGTCTGAACGTGCGTTCGCTCGCGCAGGCGAACAAAGACGAGCCGATGAAGAACGTCTTTCAGTTCGACAACCTCGACTTGAATTTCAATCTGACGCAGTTGTTGCGCGGGCGGTTCGACGCGGAAAATATCGAGATTACGGGGGTCGCGCTCGGCACGGACCGCAAGACGAGCGGCGCGCTTCCGAAAAAAGAGCGCGAGCAGAAAGCGGAGGAACAGCAGGACGAGACCGGTTTCTACGCCTCGCTGAAAGAGAAAGGCGGCGCGGCGGCGGAGAACGCGAAAGAGAGTCTGACCAACGCCTTTGCCGCCTATAATCCGCAGAACGTCGCGGCGGACATCAAGGAGAATTTCAAGTCCGCGGAGAAGGCGAAGGAAGTGGAGTCGGAAGTGAGGGGCATGGTGGAGGCATGGAAAGAAAAACCCGCGCAGCTGCAAAAAGAAGTGACGGACTTTCAGGCGACGGCGCAGGGGCTTGCCTCCATTAACGTGAATGCCTTGAATACGGCGGCGGGCATTCAGGACGCTATCACCAAGATTACTGCCGCGATTGAGACGGGCAAGCGCGTCAAGACGGACGTGGTGGACATAACCGATTCGATTAAGAGCGATGCGGAAAAAGTGCGCACGCTTTCCGGGGAACTGGCAGATGCGATTGCCTCGGACAAGGACCTTATCACCTCGAAGCTGGGAATGTACACGGATGTGGGCGCGGCAAAGGGCATCTTGACGGATACGCTTGACAGCGTTGCGTATGAGATGCTCGGAAAATACTATCCGTATCTGCAAAAGGCGATAAGCTACGCCGGTACCATGAAGGCGGCGAGCGGCGAAAAGGCGAGCGTGCCGAAAGAAAAGAAGGCGAAGAAGAAAAAAACCGGAACCGGTCGCCTGTACGGGCGTGACGTGTACTGGCGCGCTGACCGTGTGCCGACGTTCCTCGTTGAGCGGCTGGCGGCTTCTGGCAGGGGCGATGCGTTCAGTTTTGAGGCGACGGTGACCGACATTTCCTCCGATATGGACAAACGCGGTGCGCCGATTGTCGCGAAAGGCTCATATACCAATGCGCGACAGACGCATGTCGCCGGACTGACGGTTGATGCGCGCACGGCATCGACGGCGCCGCTTATCACGGGCAATTATACCGGCAACAACTATCCGATTGCTTTTGACTTGACCAAGACGGTGAGCGCACCCGGCGTTCCGCAGCTGGCGGCTACGGCGGGCATCGCGGCGACGCTGACTGCTGACGCGGATTTCAGTTTCGGCATCAGCGGTTCGCTTGACATGGACGATGTGCGGCTCACGGCAGCGGCAATTCCGTATGAAACGGTGAATCGTCTGTATCAGGACGCGCTCGCCACGATACGGGATTTGTCGTTGGGCGCGAACATCGGGTTCAGTCGGGCGCATGGCATCGACCTGTCAATCACGACGGATTTGGACAAGAAGCTGATGGGAGCGATGCAGAGCATGGCAGGTGCGGCGGTGAGAGAGGCGAGCGCGGCGGCGGTCGCAAAGGCGCAGGCGGAACTTGACGCGGCGACTGGCGGCGCGGCATCGCAGATTCTGGCGTTCACGGGTATCACCGATGCAATCAATACGTCTGGTGACCGGGTGAACAGCCTGAACGAACTGCTTGAGGCGAAGAAAAAGGAACTGACGGACGCGCTGGCGGCTGCGGGCAAGGCTGCCGTGGAGGAGGCGGCTTCGAACGCGACGAAGAACGTGTTGCAGAATATATTGAAGAAATAACCTCGGTCTTGACCCGACTATTTCTTTTGTGGTATTATGAGCGACCATAGGTTGAAT
>JAFLSP010000189.1 GCA_022510885.1 Treponema sp.
ATCCGCAGAAAATCACCGTCTTTGCGCCGCCAAAATCGGGAAAAATTCCCGATGATTCGGGAAAATTTTAATTTAAATAAAAAAAACAATTCGATAGAATCTGTGGACAAAGCGCAGGGTGATTTCTCCGCGCGCGGGCTTAAAATCCACAAGAAACAGTGAGTCAACTCACTGTTTCTCCGTGAGCGGACAAACTTCCGCAAGACGCGCGTTGCGGTTAGAATATCTGCCAAAGCAATGCAGTTCCGTGCGGGAATGCTTCGTATGAGGGAGGCAAGACATTCTCGCGGTGCGGAAAAACAGGTTGCAAAGCGTCGTTGTTGGGTGGGAAGAACGTTTTGCAAGCGGAGCGTGAGGGCTCCGGCAGGAAAAAACTGCGGCAAACAGGAATGGCAATGTTTATGAAAGCATTAGCAACAAAGCGACGCGGCGCAACGTCCACCACCAAGACGCTCCGCAGCAATCCGGCAGAACGAGGAAGTCCTCGGGAAACTGCTTCGCGCTCTGCACCGTCTGCCCGGACTTTGCCGCAACATACCGCAATGCTTTTTCTTGTCCTGTTTGCATTGCTTGCCGAACAGGCGTACAGCCAGCAGACAGCAAAAAAGGAGCAGCCCGTCCTGCTCGCAACATCGGGGCGGGCGTTCAGCGCGGTGGCATGGTCGCCGGACGGCCGCTACTTTGCGAGCGCGTGGAACACGTCCGTGCTGATATGGGATGCCAGCAACAACACCATAACGGCAGTCTGCGGCGGCCATGCGGAGCGCATCACCTCCGTCTCGTTCAGCAACAACGGCAGCTATATGCTCACGTCCAGCGACGACGGCTCGGTCATAGTGTACAATCTGCACAACGATTACTCCGCAATCAGAATCCTGCCCCTGCCGCAGAAAGCGGGCGAAACGGAGCATACGCACGTTCAGTCCGCGGCGTTCTCCCCGAACGGAAGCCGCATCTATTTTTCGCGGGACGGACGGAACGTCACCGACTACCTGTACCTTGTCTTGACCGACAAGATAAGCACCAGCACCTACACCTACAGCGGCCATTCGGCGGACATCTATTCCGTGCGGACGGCAAGGAGCGAGCGGCTCATGCTGACGGCGGCGGTGGACGGAACGAGCATCCTGTGGGACACGCGCGAGAACCGAAAAATCCGGCAGTTCAGCGTGTATGCGAAAGGCAGGATTCCCGCAGTCCTCGCGCCGGACGGGGAGCATTTTTTGAGCGCGACGGCGGCAGACACCATCACCCTGCGCGCGCTTGACGGCACGACGCGGCTCACCGTACAAGAGCCGCTGCTCCCGGTGAACTGCGCGGCATTCACCGATGACGGAGCGCACTTCGCGCTCGCCTTGCAGGACGGCGACATCGCCATGTACAGCGCGCGGAGCGGACTTGCCGAGCGCATATTCAGCACAGCCCGTGGCAGGGAGCGCGGCGTCGTCTGCTCGCTCGCGTTCAGCCCGGACGGCGAGTACCTTGTCGCCGGAACGGAGAACGGCTGCCTGTTTGTATGGAGCATACACGGCAAGGCGATTGCCGCGCCCGCAACGCCCTATTCCGACTCCAAAATACAGGACGTGATTTTGAACCGCGCGGAGGAAGTGCCGGAGCAGGAATACAACCCGGAAAAGAACGAGCAGACCCCCGTCCCCGCGAACGACAACGCGCGGACACAAGCACCACGGGCAGCGCAGGATTCGGCGCAGGCAGCGGACGGCGGCGGACAGTCGCAGGCACCACGGGCGGCGGCACCCGCGAACAACGCGCCCGCCGTGCAGGCCCCGCAAAACACAGGCGACGTGCCCGTGTCGCGCCATCTGCTCAGCGTCCTGGCGGGCATCTCCTCCCAGCCGAGCGACTACTTTACGCCCAGCTTCGAGCTTACCGCCGACTACCGCAACTTCTCCTTCTATCCGCTTTACTTTGGCGGCGGCATCATACTCGGCGACGCGTTCCCCTCAAAGGACTACCCGTACACCTACCAGAACGCGGGACAGCCGATGAATCAGCCCAGCATGTACCGCGCGTCCGCGCAGGGCATCGCGGGCATCGCCTATTACTTTGCGCAGATACAGGTGCTCGCGCTCATGGAAGTCCGCGCGGGCATGAGCGCGCGCATGCTGTGGAACACGCAGTTCAAGCCCATTGCGACGACAACGGCGTATTACAGCGCGATAGCCGGCCTGAGCGCGGGCTTCTACTGGCACGGCGTCACCGGACGGCTCGGCGTGGAATATGACAGCCACTTTGACTTCCTGTACAGCGGCTACATCGGCTACAGCGTCAGGCTGGGGAAGAAGGCAGAATGAGACGGCTCCTGTTCATCCTGTCATGCCTATTCCTCGCAGCCTCCTGCTCCTACACGCCCGAGGAGATGGTCGAGGACTACAACAAGAACTTCTCCCCCACCGACGGCCCGCAAGAGCCGGGCAAAGAGTACTGGCTGCCGAGCCTGCTGGAATACGACAACTATTACATCAGGCCGCATTCCTATTTGGACTTTGAGGTGAATTCCGGCTATGTGGAGTATGCATGGACGCTCACCGGCGCGGACGGCAAGTCGTATGACATTGGCCATGCGTACTGGACGGCGCACATCAACACGAACGAGCTAAAGATGGACGAGGGTGTCTACACGCTCACGCTGCGGGTAAAGAACCGCCTCGGCATTTACTACTACGACACGGCGAAAGTGTTCGTGGAGGATTATTAACGTGGTAACAAAGCTTCGTAGAAGCTGTGTATAAATTATTAGGAGGTTTCGACATGAAACGAATTGTACAACTCGGAGGGATGCTAATAGCATTGGGAATGCTGTTCGCCTCCTGTCAGATGGAAACATCCGATTCTTCTGTCTC